>CAYWXO010000084.1:5475-13571 GCA_964462255.1 uncultured Thiobacillus sp.
CAAACCCGCCCCAACGCACCATGATGGCCACACGACTGCACACCTTCTCGCCGACGCTCCTAACGCTATTCAGTCTATTCAGCGCCTGCGCGCCAATCACCGCACAGGCGCAATCTTTTCCGTCTATACCGGGCCTGCCGGCCATGCCCCCTTTCGCCGCCAATTTACTCGCTGATCCCTTCGCAACCCACGCATTGCCGCAGGCCCCCAAACACCCGCGCGCTGCCGGCAAAACAACCAGTAACGATTCCTACAGCCCACCTCTGCCCGCCGCTGCGCCGCACGCTGCTCTCCCCCCTCCCGCCGCGCCCATCATCAAACCATTGCCCAGCGGGCTGCGCGTCATCCTGATCCGCGACAAAGGGCAAGCGCTACTCAGTAGTAACGAAGTGGGCAGCTATTCCATCGCCGTTGCGCATGGACAAACGGTGCGCATTGGCGAACAAAACTATCACGCGGAAGTCAGCAAAAGCCAAGTCCGCCTACTGTTATCGCCGAAGGCAAAACCCATCTGGGAAGGTGGTCTAGCGGGTGTCACCCAACCCGCGCTCGCCGCCGATGCTGCACAAGCCCGCTACACGCCGCCGCTGTCTGCCGGCGTCAGCCCCGGCTTAACGTCTTCTGCACGCAGCAACTCAGCGACCGAGTAGTCAAAGAAGCCTAGCATGAGCATCTTATTAAGCCAGCAACGTAGCCTGCAGATAAAACCCTTGGGCATCGAACAAGGCAAAGTATTGGTTGCGCCGCTCTATCCACTCACCGACGCGGAATGTCGCCAACTGTCAGCCGCCCTTGATGGCCTGCCGATACAGCAGCAGCCGCTTGATCGCGCTGAAGTTCTGCTTTACCTGAAGAGCATCAGCAGTTCGCTATTCGGTTCGCAACCCAGCAACGATGCCAACACAAACGAACGCGACGATTTCGCCGCCAAATTCACTTCCGTGCTGCTTGAATCCATCGAAGTGCAAGCCTCTGATCTGCATATTCGCCTGTTGACCAATGGCGAAGCCTGCCATCTGCGCCGGCGCGTGCATGGCTACTTGCAAGAACCGTTATTTCTCGACGCCCCAACCGCACGTCGTTTCATCACCTGGGCGAAACAGAAAGCCGGGCTAGATTCATCCGAACATCTGCACCCGCAAGAAGGCCGCTTCTCGTTGCCGTCGCATGGTGCCATCATCGAATTTCGCGTCAGTTGTTCCGGCCAAACGGACGGGGAAACCATGGTTATTCGCGTGCTCGACCCGCGCCGCCGCCTGACGCTAGCCACTATCAGCAGCGACGCCGCGCTAACGCAATGTCTGCAAAACCTAGTGAAATTGAATAGCAAGCAAGGCGGCTTAGTGCTGGTTTCCGGCCCCACCGGTGCTGGCAAAACCACCACCTTGGCCGCACTCACCAGCGAATTGCCTTTGCATCAATTGAAAGCGGTGGCCATTGAAGACCCGGTGGAAATCCGCACCGAAGGCGTCGATCACCTGGAAGTCGATGCCAAGCAAGGCTTGGGCTTTGCCGAATTACTGCGCGCAGTCTTACGACAAGACCCTGACATCATCATCATCGGTGAAATTCGTGACCCGGAAACCGCTGAAATTGCCCTGCGTGCCGTTGAAACCGGCCACCGCGTCATGGCCTCGGTTCATGCCGGTTCCGTACTGGAAACAGTCTATCGCCTGACCAGTCTGCTACCGGCCAATTTTCAGGAATCCGGCCGCCTCACCTTGCAAACACGACTGCATGCCGTCATCAACCAACAATTAATCCCCGTACCACAAGGGCGCCAGCTATCCATCGAAGCGATCTTCATCAACAACCACAACGTGCCGCTGCCATGGTTCAAACCGGGCACCAACCCAGCGCAATTCGCTGGCTGCACCTACTTTGGCCGCAGTTGAGCGCAGCTTGAAACCAACATGAAACCCGCCGTAACGGTCAAACCCTGGCAACGTGAGTACTTCTCCGCCGGCTACAAAATCGCCTTCCTCAACGCGCTCAAGTTGCGCCTGCAAGCGGGTGAATCGGCCGGCCGCGCGCTAATCGCCGTAGTGCAAGCCGAACGCAACCCGGCCAAACAACGCGACATGGCCCCCGCCCTGCACGCGCTGGACCAAGGCGAACCGGTATCGCAAGCGCTCGCCCAGCTCAAATTTTTTGATAGCACCGTCCTTGCCATCCTGACGGCGGGCGAACGTTCCGGCATGCACGACGCCATCGCCGCCGCCGCCGCCCATCTCAGCGGCCGGCGCGCCTGGCTGCGACAACATGGCTTGGTCATCTTCATCCTCGCCAACGAAATGCTCTCCGCCGCCTATGCGCCTGTGCTGTTGCATCGCGAAATTCTGCCCTGGATCCGCGACCACATCACACCGCCCAGTCAGCCCGATGCCCTGTTGCGCTACCAAACCGATATGGCCCTCGCCGAAAACCTGACCGTGGCATTAATCGGCTTGACGCTGGCGGTTGGCCTGTTTGGCATCATCAATATTTACCGTATCAGTCGGCTGCAAGCGTCTTCACGCGTCTTGCAGTTTTTTGCTGATAGCGCCATGGCGGTCGGCTTCAAATTGGCCGCCGCCATGTTGCAGGCCGGTGTCACCATCGAAAGCGTTGCGCAAGATTTGGCGACACAGGCACCAGGCTGGTCGCGCCGCTACTGGGCCAGCGTCAACGCTCAATTACAAGCGGCGGTAGAGCCCGCGCAAGCCCTACTCCAAACTGGTATCTACCCGGAAGAACAATCGCTGCTGGCTTCGCACGCCAATGCCAAACAACTCGCCGCCACCTTATTGGTATTGGCCGGCGACCGGGAATATCGCGCCAAACGCGGCCGCGATCTCTTGCTGATCGGCGGCACGCTACTCACCATCGTCTTCATCTTTTTAACGCTCGGCGTAGCGATTTGGATCTACATGACTTACGACGCCACCCTCTCCGCCGGCCTTGACGCCTTGGGCAACGGCTTTTAAAACGTAGCGGCATGGAATCCTTCACCCCACGCTCCCTGATTTCCGGCCGGGTCAAAAGCACGTCGCTTTTGACCCGCAAAGCCAGCAAAACGCGTGATTTGCAGACCGCCTTTGCCGCGGCGGCAAACATCCTGGGCACGGAACACATTGCCCTGATTCACAGCCGCCTGAAGGATGACATCTGGTATCTCGCCGCCCCCGCCGCCGACCTCGCCAGCCACCCGAAAAGTGCTACGCCGTTAACCGCCGCCCTGCCCGGCGCGCGTAACCATGCTGGCGATGGCGCTTATGCCACGGATCTAGCAAATGGCTTACAGGCTGTGGTGGTGAAAAATGGCAGCAATCTGCACAGCTTTGTCGGTGCGCCCGCCATGGTGCAGCGCTTTATGACCCTGGAAGGCGTCAGCAACGGCCACAACTGCAGCGAAGCTAACCTGCCGTGGCAATACGCATCAGAAGTCACTGGCCGTCGTGAAAGCCAGCTGCTTATCGGCATTACGCTCAGCGGATTAGCCGTCGCGGTGTTGGCCGCCGCCACTTGGTTGTGGGCCGCGAACCGTGCGCCAGAAATTCACCCAATGCATAAGCAATTGCAACAAAGCCAACAAGCCGCGTGGCAACAGGCCATACAAACCGTTCAGAAACAAGTCAGCCCCACCGCCTACCCGCCAGCGTTGACGCATTTGCAACAGGCCATTGAACAAGCCAGCCAGTTAAAAGGATCGCTGGTGCAATACGATTACAAACAGGGCCGGGCGAGCTGGTCACTCGACGTCAATGGAGAATTGGTGAGTCATGAGGGGGGAGGGACGCCATGAAGTGGCTCGCGCCGGTACTTGCGTGGCTGATTGCGCTGGCGACGCTGGCCGCTGCCGCGCATGAATTACATCGACAGCGCGATATGGCGGCCATTTCCAGCGCGCTCGCCGTCGTGCCGCGCTACACGCTGCAATCGACGCCGCTCAACTTGGCGGATTATCAAAGCATCCAAAAGAAGACGCCGGTTTTTGGCAGCATCAGCCTGATTGCCAGTGCAAACGCTTTGACCATCAAAGCCGGCGCACTGTCTGACTACGCCGCCTGGCGGCTGACCATCGACCACGTCCTACTCGATAACCCCGGCATCGCTTGGCAGATTGAGACGCTCTGCTCAGGATTTTGTACGCTGGATGAAGCACATCAAGCCGTCCTGAGCGGCAGCCGCATTTCTGGTAAAATATGAACTTTGCTAAAGTTTTTTCTTGGCAAAGCCTCAAGTTTTTGCCGTTTCTGACGAAAGCAGAAGCCTGTATAGCGTTTGCGCGCTGACTGAGCAGGAAGGCTCAAGAATAGGGGCCACGTTGTTTGCCTTATTGTTTGGCTGATTGTTTGCCTTTTGGTTTGCCTTATTCGATGCATCACAGGTTTACAACTGGGCCAACCGTTTTTTTTCACATATCCGTAGGAGAGATTTTCATGAAAATGCGTACTGCAATGCCTTCCAAGCAAGGGGGTTTTTCGCTGTTAACGGGGTTTGTTCTGGCGATTGTTATGTTTGGTTCGCTGGCCTTCTTTTTGGCGGGGCAAGGGGTTAATGCGTCATTTGGTTCAACATACTCAAACCAAGCAAAAGCCTCTAGTTTGTTAACTTCAGCCGGATTCATCAAAACAGGTTTCGATTCGGTTTTATTAAATGGAACGACAGCCGCGGGGATTCTCTTTGACGACAGCGCAACCACAGTAACAAACTCTGGCATATTTAATCCCACTACGGGTGGTGCCATTCCACAGACACTTGACTCGACACTGTTTGTTTCAGGCGCACTTTATCCATACTGGATTTACCGTGGAAACATGATCAGCTTGCAAAATGTTGGAGGAACAGGCAATACGACGGGTGAATACACCGTAATTGCACCAGACCTCAAGTTAACGGTTTGTCAGCAGATCAATACAACCTTGACTGGTACAGCTACTCCACCAGAATTAACTGCTAAGACCCTAGCTATGCTTATTACCGGTGATGGTTTGGCTGGCACTGCACCCACTACCTCCAGGTTTGCTTCAGTGACATCAGGTAGTGCCACCAATTTGTCTGCCTTGACCGGTACGGATGGAAAACGCAATGGTTGTTTTGTAACCAGTGACACCAAATATGTTTACATACATACATTAATGGCGCAGTAAACAATACACGCCTTTCAACAATCGGGCAGCCTATTGGCTGCCCTTGTTTTTGACCCGACTATGCATCGCCAGACCGGCTTTTCCGTTTTGACCCTGATGATACTAGCCATCGCCTTGCTAACTGGGCTGGCCTTTCTACTCATCGGCTCCGGCCCCAATGTGCAAGGGCAACTCAACACCCAGCGCAGCGCCGAACTCATCGCACAAGCCCAACTCATCGCACATCGTCTTACCCAATGCGCCACTGATTACCCGCAAGGTGATAATGGCACCACCTTCCATAAAGCTTATCCGCCAGACGCCAACCCCGGCGCACGCGCCGTCGCCGACCTCATTTGCCCCGGCAGCAACCAAAATCTTTGGAGCGGCGTCGATGGCGTTTATCTGCCGCAAGCCCCTAGCGGTTTTAACGCCTGGCAATACACCAACACTGCTACCGCCAGCATCAGCATAACCAGCACGGCAGCCAATACTTACGCCAGCGCCATTGCCAATGCTGCCAGCAAAATCGGCAACGCCGCCAGCGCCACACCTAGCACCTTAACCGTCAAAATCATCGAATGAAGCACAATTCGCAAGCCGGCAGCCTGCTAACCCTGGTGATGATCGGCCTCCTCGCGGCCGGCATCCTCGCCACCATTGCCTTCAGCAGTTATTACCAAATCACCCGCGGCACGCACGATACCGCCCTGCGCGCCCATGCCGCCACTTTACTCACTCAAGCCGCTTACATTTTGGCCACTGAAGGATCCGATAGCGATGTCGATGGCGTCAATGAACCCCCAGCGGGAACTACCGCATACCACACTGCCTGGAAAATCCCCGCCAGCTCTGGCGCGCCCAAAACCGATGCCTGGGGTACCGACCATCTTTATTGCCCTTGGGATAACGGCAGTGTCAACACCAGCCCCGGTCGCTTTAATGGAGTGAACCCAGCAGTGCCGTCTTCCATTCAGTTTGCCTTAATCAGCGCCGGCCCCAACAAAGCCTTCGACACAAGCTGCGAACAAGCAAAAACCAGCGCACAGGCCGATGACGGAGTGCGCAGCATGACCGTCGCACAAATGAATGGCTATTTTTGGGATGGCACCCGTTGGAAACCGCTCTACATCGTGCCTGAATTGACCGCAGTAGCCTGGGCAGCACCTTGCGGCAGCTACCCGGCTGGCACGCTCGCCCGCGATGCCAGCGACAATCTGTTTATTTGCAGAAAAGCCGGCACTTGGCAACAGATTACAATCCCGTGAATCTGGTTTACTCAATTACCACTATATTTGCACAACCGATTAAACAGCGATACAACAGGGCCGACCCACTGCAGTAGGTTGGGCTGAGGTACGAAGCCCAACATGGCGGCGGTTGTTGGGCTTCGTACCTCAGCCCAACCTACTTTGGCTAAATTTCAAAATGAGTTATACAGCGATACAACAGGGCCAAGGCCAGAGCCGACCGAAGTCGGCCCCACGCGGGACTTGGCAGCCGACGATTCCAAACCCCAACAGGCTCTAACCAAAACGCCCGGTAATATAGTCTTCCGTCTGCCGTTGCGTCGGTTTGACGAACAAGGTATCGGTATTGCCGAATTCAATCAAATCCCCCATGTACATAAACGCGGTGTAGTCAGAAACCCTAGCGGCCTGTTGCATGTTGTGGGTGACGATAACGATGGTGTATTTATCCTTCATCTCATTGACCAATTCTTCGATCTTTGAAGTAGAAATCGGGTCCAGTGCCGAGGCGGGTTCATCTAGCAGCAACACTTCCGGTTCCAGCGCGATGGCGCGTGCAATCACCAGCCGCTGCTGCTGACCGCCGGACAAACTCATACCGCTTTCCTGTAGACGATCCTTGACTTCGCCCCACAGCGCCGCGCCGCGCAACGCCTTTTCCACCGCCGCCATCAGCACCTCTTTATCGTTAACGCCCATGATGCGCAGGCCGTAAGCGACATTCTCAAAGATGGATTTAGGAAACGGATTGGGTTTCTGAAACACCATGCCGACACGCCGACGTAGCAAAGCGACATTGACATCCTTGTCGTAGATGTTTTTGCCTTCGAGATTGATTTTGCCCTCGACTCGGCAAATATCGACCAGATCGTTCATCCGGTTGAAGCAGCGCAGCAGCGTCGATTTGCCGCAACCGCTGGGGCCAATGAACGCGGTAACGCGATGCTTCGGGATCTTCAGGTTGATCGACTTCAGCGCTTTCGCTTCACCGTAATAGAGGTTGAGATCCTCGACACTGATCGCAATTTCGTCGGTGTCCGCACTCTGCGTGCGGCCCATGTTGCTGAAATCCATGGCATGGGTTTTCTGCTTCGCGTCATTCATGTTGAACTATCCTTGAATTTCAATTTTTCAGTAATGTATGGCTTAAACGGTGAGCGCTTAAACGCCTTCCAGGCCGCGCATTCTTTCCCGCATGCGGTTACGCAAGCGGATCGCGAACAGGTTGAGCACCACGATAATGATCACCAGCAGCAACGCGGTGGCGTAAACCAGCGGTCGCGCAGCTTCGACGTTGGGACTCTGGAAGCCGACGTCGTAGATATGGAAGCCCAGGTGCATGAACTTCCGTTCCATGTGCAGGAACGGGAAGTTGCCATCCAGCGGCAGACTGGGGGCCAGTTTGACCACGCCGACCAGCATTAGCGGCGCGACTTCGCCGGCGGCGCGGGCGATCGCCAAAATCAAACCGGTCATCATCGCCGGGCTGGCGATCGGCAGCACGGTGCGCCACAAGGTTTCCGCCTTGGTGGCACCCAGCGCCAGGCTGCCTTCGCGGATGGTGCGCGGTACCCGCGACAAGCCTTCCTCAGTGGCGACGATCACCACCGGCAAGGTCAACAGCGCCAGCGTCAACGACGCCCACAGAATGCCGGGACTGCCGAACACCGGTGCCGGGTGCGCCTCCGGGAAGAACAAGGCGTCGATGTTGCCGCCCAAGACATAAACGAAGAAG
>CAYWXO010000085.1:0-13534 GCA_964462255.1 uncultured Thiobacillus sp.
TGCCCAGCGCAGCGACCGTGGCTGGTGGGATGAGGGCTTAATGGATGATTACACAATATTAGCAAGTATAGAAAACGCCCCGATTGAAAGCATTATGGCTACCGTTCATTCGAATGCAGCCCGTGTTGCCCGCCACTGTAACTGGCTGCAAGCGCCGCCCGCTGCCACCTGGGGCCCCATTCCTGGCCCGTGGCCGCCAGAAGAAGAAGATGATGATGATGAACAGCCCGAGCCCGCTCGCGCCGCTGCCAAAGCTGCGCCCGTTGCGCCACCTGATCGCACTAAACCCAAAATAGCTGAAGTTGTCACTTTAAAGGTTGCCCCAACCGCCGATAAAACGATCTTGCGCGAAGCCTTAAATGGAATCACTGCGCATCTGGATAACACCTATACCCTTAACCAAATGTCGGCAGTCATTCTGAAAGGCTTACACTCCGGTCTTGGTTTGTCGCGTGTTGTCCTGGGTATGCTAATGCCGGATGGTTTGCGCGTAAAAGCACGTTTTACGTTGGGGGTGGATGCCGAAGACACGCTGCGTCTGTTTGAATTTGAACTGGCAGAAAAAGATTTGTTCAGTCAAATAATGGGAAAAATGCAAGGAATTTGGATGAACGATGGCAACCGTGAAAAGCTCTGGCCGATGATCAACCCCAAACTACAAACCATGCTAAGCAGCGGTGATTTCTTCACAATGAGTTTGTATAACGGCAGCAAACCCATTGGAATCATCTACGCTGATCGCGGCAAAGATGCAGAAAATAGTGAAAACAAACTCGACCCGATGATTTACACCGATTTCAAAATGCTTTGCCTGCAAGCGGCTCGTGGCTTAAGCAAAATAAAGGCTCCGGTTTAGTTGCGGTTTAGGCTGCCCGTATTGCGTTAAACGTCACTGACTTGTTTGCTTGCTGGTGATTGTTTGCATGAACTTTTCAACAATCAACGCCAATTCAACCGCCTTCTTAAGCGCATCCTGATCTTTTTGGCGTGCTAACAGCTCTACTTCCTTACCTTGCAATCGAAGGTCGTTAGCTTGCAGTGCGCCAGCAACACCCGAAAAGCTATGCGCTAAAAATACTAGATCATCGTAATTTCCAGCAAGGGCTGCAGCACGCAAGTTTGCCGGCGTATTGGCATGGCTTTGCAAAAATGTGCTGAGTATTTTATCGATAAAAGCGCGTCTTCCCTGGAATTGCGCCATCAATGCCGCCATGTCGATAAAAGCGGTCAGCGCTTCATCGGGGTCTGAGCTCACCGCAAGATCTGATGTGGACGTGTCTTCCGGCGCAGTAACCGACGAAATACTGGCAGTCTCAACAGCATGTTGCGCGATCGGGCCACGGGATTGACCGAGAGGTTGACTCTCCCCCTTCCCTTCAGGTCGCACTTGCCGACGTGCATGATGACGGATAACACCAATCAATTCATCCAGAACGATGGGTTTGGCGACATGGGCAACCATACCACTTGCGAAGCAGCGATCACGTTCTTCAACCATTGCATGTGCCGTCACACCCACTACGGGTAAATTAGGGGCAAATTCGCGTAAACGACGTGCGAGTTCATGACCATCCATGACCGGCATATGCACGTCAGTCAACACGATATCCCAATTATCTGCGCCATGTTTGTGCACAAGCTCCAACGCATCGCGACCATTTTCAACACAGATTAGCTTCGCGCCGTGCAGCGTCAAACCATCCTCTAACACCATGCGGTTAACGGGGTTATCTTCAGCAGCTAACACACGAATACCTTGTAGTAAATTATCATCATGTGCAGCAATCGCTGGATTAATAATAATGTTGGAAGTTAAAGGAATAGAAACCGGCGTTAACGGCAGTTTTACCGTGAAAACACTGCCAACATTAAGCGTGCTTTCAACTTCAATTTCACCGGCCATCAATTCAACCAGACGTTTGGTAATCGCCAGCCCAAGGCCGGTGCCGCCAAAACGCCGGGTAATACTGCCATCTGCCTGCTCGAAAGGCTGAAATAGATAGTTCACCTGCTCCGGTGACATACCGAGTCCGGTGTCGCGCACGCGAAACACCATTTGGCCAGCCTCGGTAGTCGCGTTAAGGACAACTTCACCTCGCTCGGTAAACTTAATGGCGTTTCCGACTAAATTAATCAAAATTTGCGCAATGCGTAAGGGATCCCCTTTGAACCAGGCAGGCAGGGTTTCATCCACTTCAATCCGCAATAAAAACCCCTTGCTGGAGGCACGATCACTGCACATGATTGAAACATGTTGCAATACACGCTCCAACTGAACATCCTCCGCTTCAATATTCAATTTGCCGGCTTCAATCTTGGAAAAATCGAGAATATCGTTGACGATACCGAGCAGCAAACGCCCCGATTCGTAAACTTGATCAAACAAGCGTTGGCTGGCACGCCCCACACTTTTTCGTTGACCAATTTGCGCCAAGCCAAGAATGCCATTCAGCGGCGTGCGAATTTCATGGCTCATATTGGCAAGAAACTCGCTTTTGATACGCGCATAACGCTCTGCATCCTGCAGGGCATATTGCAAGGTTTCTTGCGTCTGTTTGAATTCAGTAATGTCTTGTATTGAGCTCTCAATAATCAGCGGCAACCCATTTTTTTCATCCTGAATTTCCGCTTGTTCACGCACCCATTTTATTCTGTCATTTACTTGAATGCGATACTCTATATCAAATGGTTTACCCTGCTTGGCAACTTCCCACGCCGCACGCGTCACGGCAAGGTCATCCGGATAAATGCGTTCAACCACATGATCAATTTGCACCACACTGCCGTGGGCAATGCCAAAAATACGATAGGTTTCCTCCGACCAAGTCAGGACGCCATCAGCCAAATTCAGGTGTGAACTGCCGAGATGCGCAATGCTCTGCGTGTGCGAAAGTTGCGCTTGCAGCATTTTAATCGGTGTAATTTCAATAGAAATACCGAGCAGAGAATATGGTTTTCCCGTCTTATCAATTAAAGGTAGTTTTGTCGTGAGATAGATATGGCACAGCCCCTCTTTTTGCGGAATTCGCTCTTCAAAGGTAAGCGGATTACCCGAGCTGAGCACAGGTTGATCCATGCTTGCGAGCGCGGCGGCAATCTCGGGCGGAAACACATCGCAATCGGTGCGTCCTAAAATATCCCCTTTTGCAATACCCATTTCCTGCTCAAAACGTTGATTGATCGTGAGATAGCGACCTTCAATATCTTTAATGAACAGAATGGCTGGCAAACTATCAATAATGGTTTCCAACTGACGCCGGCTGGATTCAAGCTCATGCGTGCGCAATTCCACTCGCTGCTCCAGCGTTTCATTGAGTGCCTTACGGGCTGAGATATCACGGAAAAACGTAAAAATGCGCCCGCCCTGCATCGCATGATAGCTCGCACTCACCTCCAACGGCCAGATGTGCCCGTCTTTGCTTCTATGCTGCGTCTCAAATAGACCAGAACCCCGCCGTATCATATTTTCAATGTACGATTTTACTTCTACCCTTTGCCCTGATTCATCGACCTCCAAGTCGGTGATATTCATGCACAACAATTCTTTACGACTAAAACCTGAGTGCTTTGCGTAGGCTTCATTGACTTCCAGCAAATGCCCTTGCGTATCTAAAATAACAAAGCCATCGGTGGTTGTTTCAACCACACTCCGATATAGTTCCTCACGTTCCTGCCTTAAAATATCTTCCTGCTTACGCTGAATAATGCCGGCTAAAATATTGCCGACAGACAGCAAAAACTCTTCCTTGCTGGCTTCGCGCTGAAAATGGGTCGGCAAATACAGGACGAGCACGCCCATCAGGCGATTGCCCGCCATCAATGGCAAACTGTAATGGCCATGGTCCTCCATGCCTTCATAGCTAATTTCATGGCGTTCATCGACACAATGCGCGTAACGGAGCTGCTGAGTGGCGGCCGCTTGCCCACAGTGACAACAGCCAAACGGCAGTTGCTTACATAAAGTTTGAATCTGCGGGGAAAGCCCCAAATTAACCACCAAACGCAGGCTGTTGCCGCCCGGCTCAACCAGAAATACCCCGCCTTTGGGCAAGAGGGCCAGCCAGGAAACCGCGAGTAAGCGTGCTAACGAATGCGCCAGCACGCCTTCTAGTGAGCCGAATTGAAAACTTTCCTCCAGCAAGGCACGCAAAACGGTCTGTAATTCTTGATCTTGAAGAATAATCGCCTCGTTTACCTTGCGTTGCGTAATGTCAGTATGAATACCGATTAAACGCCGCGGCTGCAGGGGCTGACCTTTGTTATCACGCGCCAAAGTTGCGCGTGACAGGATATTCACCCAATGGCCATCACGATGCTGCAAACGAAATTCAACATCCAATTTGGCAGCACGTCCGGCTAGGTAATCTTCAGCTGCTTGTAATACCAGTGCTTTATCATCCGGGTGGACCTTATTTTCCCAAATTTCCAGCGTTGCCGAGATACCCTCTTCCTTGCTGTAACCGAGCATAGCCATCCAACCGGCAGAATAAAAAATCTCGCCACTATCAAGATTCCAATCCCACGTACCATCGTCAACACCCTCAGTAGCAATACGCAGACGTTCCTCATTAAGCCGTAAATCAGCTTGCGCGGCCCTGAGTACACTCATATCTTCAATGCCCACAATAACCTGAACTACGTCACCGACTTGAATCGGATTTAAGCTGACACGAATTGGAATGCGTCGCCCATCAAGGCATAGTCCGAGCAACTCTTTACTATCCGCCATCCAGCGCGACGTGGGGGCCGACATATAAGCCATCCGCTGCAAATCATGGCCTGTCCGCAATTCCAGGGGAATCAACGCTTCGACATGACGGCCATTTAACGCCCCATGCGGATAGCCAAAGACAGATTCTGCCTGGTGGTTAGCCTTTAGAATATGCCCGTCGGCAGCCGTCACCAGCAAAGGATTGGGGGCGGCGGCAAAAATCAGCGCATTCCAGTTTTCACTTGCGATCAGCTGCTTTTTAAGCAAATCTCGCTCCAGCAAATTGCGCACTTTTGCCAACAAAGGCTGCACTTTAAACGGCTTATTGACTACATCGTTAGCCCCCATTTCCAGGCATTGGTACTCAGCCACCGTGCTATCATCCGCGGTAATCACAATCACGGGAATATCTTGCGTAGTTGAGTTGAGCCGCAATTGCCGTAATACCTCGCGACCATCCATCTTCGGCATCATCAAATCGAGCAGGATCAAATCAGGCCGTTCAGTTTTTCGAATAAAGCGTAACGCCTCCTCACCATCTCGGGCTTCTTGCAGGCGATATTTGCTACGAAATATATTGGCAAGCAATGTTCTATTCGCTTCCGTGTCATCGACAATGAGCACGAGTGGCTTAATGGATTTATCTAACATATTAGAGTGTTGAATTATCTTTAAATAAATGTTTTACCAGTTTACGAATTTCATCCAATATCAATACGCTGGATGCAACCAAAGCGGCTTTGAGCCAATCTGCCAAGCTTAAATCAGTGACGCCAAACAGCGCTTGCGCTGGTGCCCAATTAACCACCACCACCTGCATGGTGAGAACACCGGCCAGTGCCAGCCATAATTTACCATTTTTCAGAAACTGTGCATTGAATGCGCTACCGTGTTCGTTACGTGCATTAAATACATTAAAAAATTGAAATAAAACAAAGGTTGTAAAAGCTAGCGTTAAAGCGTAAGTCTCTCCCTGTGTGGCTAGGCCATATTGAAATAGCCACAATGTTCCCACCATCATGGTAATGCCATACAGGGTAAGCCGAGCTAAGCGAGGTAAAGTCAGAATTTCTGCACTTTGCGCACGCGGGGCATCTTGCATAATGCCGCGCCGCGCCGGCTCAATACCAAGCGTCATGGCCGGTGGACCATCCATAATGATATTAATCCAGAGCAGTTGAATAGCGGTAAAAGGCGCAGGCAATCCCGCCAAGGTTGCGCCCAATACAGTCAAAATGGCCGCGATATTGGTAGAAAGCTGAAAACGGACAAACTTGACGATGTTATCGAACACCACGCGTCCTTCTTCAATGGCATGCACGATGGTGGCGAAATTATCATCGGTCAGCACCATACTGGCGGCTTCGCGCGTAACGGCCGTGCCGGTAATGCCCATGGCGATACCAATATCAGCCGCTTTGAGTGCGGGTGCATCATTAACACCATCCCCAGTCATTGCCACCACGTGGCCGTCACTGCGCAGCGCCTTGACAATTCGCACTTTATGCGCAGGGGATACCCGCGCAAAAACACTAATTTGATTAATCTGTTGCGCTAGGCTGTCGTCGTCCAGCGCATCAAGCTCCGCACCACTCATCACGGCACTGGCCTGCCCTGCACGACCAATCAGGCCTAGTTCACGGCCAATTGCGGCGGCGGTCACTTTGTGGTCACCGGTGATCATCTTGACGGCGATACCGGCCTGTTGACATTGCTGAATGGCCACCATGGCCTCAGGCCGGGGAGGATCCTGTAACCCTGCCAAACCTAGGAACGTCCAGCCGGCAACCCAATGATTCAAATCACTTTCTTGCTCAAACTCAACAACGGGAATGCTACGCTGCGCGACAGCAATAACGCGCAAACTCTGTGCGGCCATGCGATCCACTTCGGCCGCCACGACGGCGCGTGCGCTGTCATTCAGTTGACACACCCCGGATGTGTTATCAATGTGATACACGGCATGCTGCAACAAAACACCGGGCGCGCCCTTGATAAACATGTCAACGTTTTCACCATTGCGGTGAAAGGTCGCCATAAATTTATGTACGGAATCAAACGGAATTTCAGCGATTCGGGGCATGTGGGCTTGCTCATCCGCCGGCAACACGCCACCCTTCTCTGCTAAAACCCAAAGCGCCCCCTCGGTAGGATCACCGATTAACACACCGTCGCGCACGCGTGAGTCAGTGCATAAGATCATCGGCAACAAAAAAGAGCGCAGCCCTTTATCATTAGGAACGCTTTCGGTCGATGCAGGCTTGGACTGGATTTCACCATTCGGTAAATACCCCTCGCCGGTCACCTCATAATCGGTACCGGCGAACCAAGCCGCCCGTGCGGTCATTTGATTCAGCGTCAGCGTTCCTGTTTTGTCCGTACAAATAACAGTGGTTGAACCCAATGTTTCAACTGCGGCAAGTTTTTTCAAAATGGCACGATTCTGTGCCATGCGCCACATTCCAATCGCCAAAGTGACGGTAACTACCGCCGGCAAACCTTCAGGAATGGCAGCGACTGCCAGTGCTACCGCAGTCATCGCCGAATCGGCCCAGGGGAGGCCGCGCGCTAAATCTAAAGTGAAAATCAGGCTCACCACGACCCCGGCAATGGCTGCCAGCTTTTTGCCGAGGGTATCGAGTTGTCGCTGCAGCGGCGTAGGGGATTCTTCCGCTGAGGCGATCATGCCAGCCAAGTGCCCCATTTCAGTCTGCATGCCGGTCGCGGTGACTAATAACTCGGCCCGGCCGCGCGTTAGCACGGTATTCATGTAGAGTAAATTAATGCGATCACCCAGCGGCAAATCAAGGTTTTCCAACACGGCCGTATTTTTACTCACCGCGTGCGATTCCCCGGTGAGGGCAGCTTCGATCACTTCCAGATTATGCGCGGCCAACAAACGGCCATCAGCAGGAATGCGGTCACCCGCTTCCAGCAACACAATATCGCCTGGCACGAGCACGCTGGCATCAAGTTCAACTACGCGGGTTTCTTGATTGACATTGCGACGCACTTTGGCTTGCGCGGCCAACATGCCTTTCAACGCCGCTAGAGTACGTTCAGCCCGGTGTTCTTGGTAAAAACCCAAGGCCGCGTTCAATATGACTACGCAAACGATCACCACCGCGTCTTTCAGGTCGCCAATAATTAAGGCCAAAACTGCGGCAAGCAGCAAAACAATGACCAGAAAATCCTTAAACTGATCGAAAAACTTCAGCCAAAGTGGACGCACTTTAGCCTCAGCCAAGCGATTCAAGCCATAACGTGTCAGCCGTTTTGTTGCCTCAACCTCACTTAAGCCGAACTGCGCCTCCACCTGCAAGGCAGCGGCCGAAGCGGCAACATCCAAGGTATGCCACGGGGTTTTGTCTAGCTCATTGCCTAGCTCAATATCCTGCTGCTTAAGATTTGTCATTAACCCTCAACATCATGCTTATGTTCACGCTTAAGTGCTGCCGGTGACGGGCCGTGTCCAGCAATCCGATCCATCAAGGCAAACATCACACCGGAAAACACCAGCGTTAAATGAAGAATCACCACCCACATTAAATCATGGGTTGAATGTTGACTGACATTGACAAAATACTTTAGCAATTCAATGCCGGAAATGGCGACAATGGAACCAATCAACTTGAGTTTTAAATCAGAAAAACTAACATGCCCCATCCAGTCAGGGCGATCGACATGGTCAGCGGTATCAATCTTGGAAATGAAGTTTTCGTAACCGGCAAAGATGATGATTAACAGCAAATTAGAAACCAAGGTGATATCCACCAAAGTTAAAATTGCAATCATGGCATCACCGCTGCTGCCTTCAAAGACGACCGGCAACGCCGCAATAAAGGCCTTAACAAATTTCAACAGTAACAAACCAATAGCGGCAATCAGACCAATATAAAACGGGGCTAACAACCAGCGACTATTAAAAATAAAAACTTCTAACAAATGCTCCATATTTTTCATATCATTTATCTCAACTAATAAAAAAATTAATACTCTTTAAAACCTTCAACTTCTATGGCAAGTTTGACTTCATCGCCAATTAATGGAATGCCATAATTCATCCCAAAATCAGAACGCTTGATGACGGTATGCACATCCGCGCCACACATCGGCCGGCGCGTTAGAAACTGCAAAGTACACGCGTAATTACGAATCTCCAGCGTAATTGGCTTACTCACGCCGAGCAACGTTAAATTACCCAAAGCAGCCACCGGTTTACCGTCTTTGAATTCCACACTGTTGGACTGAAAAATAATTTGCGGAAATTGGGCAGTACGAAAAAAATTACTGCCCAGTAATTTTTTATTTAAGCCATCATGGCCGGTGTCACCTGAAGTCGCATCAACACGCACCTCAATTGCGCCGATTTGTTTTTCCGGATCCAACATAGCGCGACCTTGGCTACGATTAAATTTGCCGCGCATCATTGAAATACCTTGATGACTAATTTCAAAGCTGGGAAAAGTATGCTCAGGGTCAAGCGTAAAATTTTCCACAGCCATTGTGGTAAGTGGCAGCATGCCACTCAATAAAAATAAAGTCATACGTTTCATATCGCAGTCTCACTAATAAATTGATTAAGGATTAAGCATAATTTTAAAACGGGCTTCCAAATCATCGGCCACCACTGACGGATCCGCCCATTCACCGCCACCAATGTCAAATTGAGAACGTTTCAGGTTGGTGCGTCCGGAAACCAGCCAGCCACCGCCTTGTTGCGGCGTCATCAACACCGGCACACTGAGCGGGCGTGTTCGGCCTTTCAAGGTTAAATCGCCGCTGAGCGTAAAGCGTCCGGCGGCCTCCTTTTTGAGGCTACGCGAGACAAATCGCGCTTTTGGATAACGCGCAGTATCAAACCAAGCCGGCCGTTTTGCTTCGCCATCGCCCTCCTCCGAACCGGTATCAATGCTGCTGATATCGAGTTCAACCTGAAATGAACCTGACTCCGGTTTAGCCGCGTCAAAAGTCGCCTTGACGTTATAACGGGAAAAACCACCTTCCACCGGTACGTTCATTTGCTTGATGATAAAAGCGACTTGGCTCTTGCTGTAATCCACTTTCCAATCTTTGGCCGCTACCGGCAAAGCCAATAAAAAAGCCAGCGAACCGATTAATAAGGTAGATTTCTTCATGTAATTTTCCTCAGGTTTTCACGCTTAACCAAGGCAGCATCCGCGCGAGCACGCCATCTCGTTTAATGTAATGGTGATAAAGCGCCGCCGATGCATGTAACGCAACTAAAACAACCAGAGCATTGACTGCGCCGCCATGCAGCGCCTTAAAAGTTTCTGCTAGGGCTTTCTCTTTACCAACTAAATCAGGCAAGGGCAATACGCCAAACCAAACCACCGGAAATCCCGCGGCCGAACTATGCAACCAGCCCAGCAATGGCACGCAGATTAACAGCAGGTAAATGAGACCATGCACGGTGGCAGAAGCTCTGATTTCTAGCAGTGACAACCCGCTACGATGATCAAAGCGATCAATAAAACGCAGCAGTAAACGTAAAGGCACTAAGAATAACACCGTCATACCCAACCATTTATGCCAGGAATACAGTTTTAATTTAAGCGGCGATAAGGTCATATCTTGCAACATTTGTGCCAAAACAAAGGTGGCAATAATCAGCAACACCGTCAACCAATGCACGGCAATCAAGGGCCCGCCATACTGTTTACGCATCAGAACTCCTTTAATGTTTTATAACCAGCGTCGAACCTTATTACAATAGCAACGGTATTCCTCACCAAATTTCGCGTGCAAGTGCGCCTCTTCATGCGCGATAACACCAAAACGCATCACCCAGCCAACCAAGGGGGCCAATATAAGAGGCCAATAAGTCGCAAGCAATAGCGTTACGCCCAGATAAATGAACCAGTCTGAAACATAAATGGGATTACGCGAATAGGCAAAAGGCCCAAAAGTAACCAGATTGGTGGCTGCTTTATAAGGATTAACCGTCGTGCGGTGTCCCCAAATGGCAGCCAATGCCCAAGTGAAACCGGCTAGGCCAAGCGCAATTAAAGTCCAACCGAGCCCATTCGCTAGCGGAGCGTGGAAATCGTGTAGGTGGAAAGGCAGCGGATAACGATGCTGCAGCCACCAAGCAGCAGAAAGGGCAATGGCATAGACCAGCGGCGGTGGCACGAGCGTGCGCGGTCGGATTTCCGGATTATGCATAGCCGATTTTGATTTAATTTTGACTTGAAATTAGCGCAGAGTTGACGCGGCGTTGGTGTGCATGGAAATGGCACGCAAGAATTCATTGCGCCACTGTGCATCATGCTGAAAACAGCCTGAAAACGCTTGCGTGACCACCCGTTCATCACCGCGCCGATCTTCGCCCAGTAATAAGCAAAGTTGTTCGGCTTCGATCACACAAGCTGCGCCCTTTGCCTTGCCATGTGTCACCAGGGCTTCAACGATGTCGCGCGTCATCCATTCCTGATAGGTGAAGCGATGGCCGATGGCATCCACCAGGCGCGCGATACGTCCAAAACCATGCAAGCGCCCGCCGGGAACATAGGCGACATGGGCGACGCCACGAAACGGCACTAAGTGATGCGGGCACACACCATGCACGGCAATGCCACGTATCACCACTAGATCTTCGCGAGGATCAGCAAAACCTTCACCTAACGCTTCCGCCGGATCAATTTCATAGCCACCCAGCAAACGTTTTTCCCACAAATCGCGCACGCGTCGCGCCGTTTTGCCAGTATGCATGGAATTAGGGTCAACACCCGATGCGCGGAGTAAGTCAGTCACCGCCTGCTCAAACGCGACCGGATCAAAATGGCCAACGCGTGGAATGCCCACCGCGCCTGGCTGAAAGGGTTTGCAAGCCTCATGATCACAACAATCAGTCATCGGATTTCCTGGTGGAGTCGGGCATGCGTTCTTCTTTCGCTTCTTCTTGTGCTTTAAGCGTGTGTTGCCAGCGTTTATCCGGCACAACCCGCATCTTAAAGGCGGGCGTGCGCACGGCTTTAGCCACTGGATTTCTTGGATGACGCGCTGCGCCGGAACTTCGTTTGCTCATGATCAGTGGAATTCGCTGGACGAATTACTTATCCATGCACAAATGTAGTGCATCTTGCCAAGAGGGTAAGCGCAGGCCAAATACCTGCGCCAATTTTTCATTGCTCAGGCGTGAATTAAGCGGCCGCTGCGCCGGTGTCGGGTAGTCACTGCTGGGAATCGGCAGGAGCTGGCAGGTGCGGTCGGCCGCGCTAGGGGCCTCTATTGTTTGAATCAATTCAGCAAAACCATGCCAAGAAGTTTCACCCGCATTGCTCATGTGGTAAACACCCCAAGGCGCAAACACGGCCGAACCCTGCTGCGGCAAGACCAGCTGCGCCAGCACTTGCGCGGTCGCTTCTGCCAAGCTACGGCACCACGTGGGCGCACCAATTTGATCGGCCACGATCTTCAATTCTGGCCGTTCACGCATTAAACGACGCATGGTGAGCAAAAAATTGGCCCCGCGCAGGCCATAAACCCACGAGGTCCGAAAAATTAAATGCCGTTGACACTGCGTTTGTATTGCCAGCTCACCGGCCAGTTTGCTGCGGCCATACACATTGAGCGGCCCTTTGGCATCATCCTCCCGCCATGGTTTATCCGGCTGGCCATTAAAGACATAGTCGGTGGAATAATGTACCAACAACGCGCCCAATTTTTCCGCTTCTTCCGCCAAAATACCAGGTGCTGTGGCATTAATGGCATAGGCTAGATCAGATTCACTTTCGGCCTTATCAACTGCCGTGTGCGCCGCCGGATTAACGATGATAGCTGGCTGAAGCTGCGCGACCAGACGACGAATCGCGTCGCCATCGGTCAAATCAAGCTGGCTTGAATCAAGCGCAATCACCTCGCCCAACGTGGATAGACTGCGCGCCAATTCCCAGCCAACTTGCCCGCGCCGGCCGGTCAATAAAATTCGCCTAGGCTGTTTCATGCATATACCTCAGCCGTGTTCAATAACGTCGCAACCTTATCCTTAGCGGAAAGCTGTGGTTGCTCGCCCTGCAGCGGCCATTGAATGCCGATCTCCGGATCATCCCAGCGGATGCCGCGTTCCATCTGCGGCGCATACAGGGTGGTCGTTTTGTAGAGGAAATCGGCGACGTCAGACAGCACCAAAAACGCGTGGCCAAAGCCGGGCGGCACCCACAACATGGTTTTGTTGTCGGCAGAAAGCTCGTGCCCGGTCCACTGACCGAAACGCGGCGATGAGCGGCGCAAATCCACCGCAACGTCAAACACCGCACCCGATGCCACCCGCACCAACTTGCCCTGCGGCTGCTCGATTTGGTAATGAATGCCACGCAAAACGCCCTTGCTGGAGCGCGAATGATTGTCCTGCACGAAATTCATCGTTAAACCGAGATCAGCAAAGGTTTGCTGATTCCAGCTTTCCATGAAAAAACCACGCGCATCGCCAAATACTTTCGGCGCGATCAGTAAAACTTCAGGCAGGTTGGTTGGGGTAATTTGCATATATGTAAGCCTTAATTCAAGGTATTCCAGGCGGCAGCCCCTAAACCCAGTTGATAAATAATTTGCGTCCAATCTTTCAGGCCGACAACAAACTTGGTCCAACCGCTTTCGCGATCCAACCTGGCGGGTATGACAACAGCATCCCCCGGCATGAGTTCAAGATCATTAAAACCGCTGAACAAGAACATTCTTTTGTGATTTCGCGCAGCGACCACACTACCGTCAGCACGCAGCACAAAAGCGTTGGCCATTTCCGCCTGCTCGCTTAACCCTGCGCTCTTGATGACATCGCCTACTGTTTTGCCGGCGCGATAA
>CAYWXO010000086.1:0-11708 GCA_964462255.1 uncultured Thiobacillus sp.
TCCATCTATGACAAGACCACGCAGAAGTGGACCAACTTCAAGCGTGCTCACATCGATCTGGTGTACAAGTCCAAGCTTTTCAAAGCAGCCGCCCCTCACTAATCGGGTGATGTAGCTAAAGGAACCGGACGCTCACAAGGCGTCCGGTTTTTTTCATTCCTGGCCACTCAAAACCCTACTCAAACCCCACTCGCAAACGCTTAGCTATCGCTTGACTGATGTGTTGAGCTATTGCGAATGGTGCTTTTAGCCCCATTTCGTTTATCCCTTTTTGTTTTTTCCTTTTGTTGTTTCCTTTTTGTTCTTTCTTATTGTTCCGCATATTCGAGGTTGATCATGGACGTTTCCCAATTCCAGAACCTGGCGCAGGATGCGCCTTTTGAGCTCAGCCCTGTCATGCCCACCATGCTGGGCGGTGACAAAGTCATCCAGTTTCGCTGTCATAAAGATGTTAAATGCTGGAATGCTTGTTGCGCCAACATTGATATTCAGCTCACGCCATACGACATCCTGCGCCTGAAAAATCGTTTCAACCTATCGTCGGGCGACTTTCTCAAGCAATACACCGTGCCTTTCGAGATGGATAAGGACGGCATGCCGGGCGTTAAGTTGCGTTCGGTGGCGAATGGCACCGCCTGCCAATTCATGAAACCGGAAGGGTGTGGCGTGTATGAAGATCGTCCCACGGCGTGTCGCTACTATCCGGTGGCCTTGTTGTCCATGCGCAATCAAGAAGAGTTCGTTGATCGTACGTCTTATGCATTGGTGCAAGAAAAGCATTGTTTGGGCCATCAGGAAGCGCGTTCGCTGACCATTGACGAATACCGTCAAGAACAAGGCGTTGATATTTACGATGAGAAGAGTCGCGGCTGGCGTCAAATGGTGCTGAAGCGTAAATCGGCTGGCCCTGGCATTGGCAAGCCGCCTGAAATTTCGAATCAATTATTTTTTATGGCCAGTTATGACGTGGATCGTTTCAGCGCCTTTGTCGCCAGTGAATCATTTAATCGCACCTATGACGTGCCGGTCGATGTCATGAGTGTGTTGCTGTCGGATGATGAAGCGCTCATGGATTTTGGCTATAACTTCCTCAAGCATGTTCTGTTTAATGAGCAGTTTTTGGAGGAACGTGACGGTGCCTATCAGCTGCGCATGGAGCGGTTGAAGGCCAAGGCTGAACAGATCAAGCAGGAGTATTTGGCCAACCGTGACGAGGTTGAGGATGAAAAATATTCCGATACCCCAAGGCCAGGAGATTGTGGCTGCGGTGATAAAGAATAAGTTTTAAATAGGATTAATTAAATGCAACCTTCCCGGAACGGGAAGGCTGCATTAATCAGCGATGAAGTTACTCGCTACCCTCTAGCCGCTACCCTTAAGCGCGGGCCGGGATGCTGCAGAATAGATCATCGGCCGCCTGATCGCCGAGACGATGATAGATCTCGTTGATGGCCTGATCCTCCGTAGCGAAGATATTTTCCTGACCAATCAGGTCGAACAAATCGGTTGAGCGCATCACGTCGAGAATTTGTTTCTTCAAGCCGGAGAACACAATCTCAATCCCGCCTTCACGCAGTCGTTCCACCAGGTGATGAACCACTTCTTCACCGGATGCATCCAGTTGATTGATGGCATCGCCCACCACCAGTAAAAACTTGGCGTTGGGTTTCGCCGCGACCATTTCCAACACGTTGTCTTCAAAGAAGGAAATGTTGGCAAAGTAGAGCGAGCCGTCGAAGCGCATGGCAATGATGTGCGGGCTGGTTGGCAAATCCGGGTTGACTTTGATATCGCGCAGGGTGCCATCTTTGAAGCGGCCCAATTGCGCGACACGCGGCTTCATGGTGCGGTAGAGATAAAGAATAATGGCCAAGCCGGCACCAATCAGAATGCCTTTGTCCAGGTGCGGCGCGGCAATCAAGGTGATAAAGAAGGTGACACCAGCCACGATGCCGTCAAATTTGCTGGCTTGCCACGTGTGTTTCAACGCTTTCGGCGTGATCAAACTGGTGACGGCCAGCAGGATGATGACGGCCAGCGTGGCTTTGGGCAGGTGATAGAGGAAGTCGGTCAAGAACAGCAGGGTGATCGCGACGAACAATCCGTTGAAGACCATGGCAAAGCCGGTTTTTGCGCCTGCTTGCAAATTGATCGCCGAACCCGTGAAGGAGCCGCAGGCGGGATACGATTGGAAGAATGCGCCGCCCATATTGGCTAGACCTTGGCCAATTAACTCTTGGTTGGGGTCAAGACGTTGTTTGGTTTGCGCGGCCAGTGCTTTAGCCATAGAAATAGATTCCATGAACGCGACCAGGGCAATGATGACCGCAGCTGACAATAAAGACAGGATGGCGTCCAACGATAAGGGCGGTATCCGCAATGAAGGCAAACCAGATGGCACCATGCCAACCACATCGCCGCCACCGACTAAATTGACGTTGCCTTTTTCGATTTTCTTGACATGCCAATGGCGCTGGTCGGTCTCAATGCCAGACGGTGTTTGGCCGACGAGATAAAGCGTGGCGCTGGCTTTTTCATCGGCTTTGGTGCGCTCAAATTGCAGTTTACGGATGTCACGCATGCGGGCTTTGTTTTCATCGGACAGCGTCGCGATGTCCAATTTCATCAGTTCAATTTTGTGGCCCAGATTAGCGACGGTGCGTGCATCATGGGCTTTTTGTGCTTGCCGCATTTGTGCGGACAGTGCGGTCGATTCAACACCCAGGGCCAGTATCTTCTTGTCGATGTCGGCATAGCTGGCGATCAGTTCGCGCGCGGCGGGGTCGGCAATGTGGTCGGGTGAGGCCTTGGTTTTGTGTTCAAAACTCATGGCAGCACTGACCAGAATAGTCACCACGACGGCGATGAGCACGCTGAGCTTGGATAACGCGGGAATCTTTTTCAGCCCCAGCATTAATGCCAAGGCAAAGACGGACATGGCCAAGGTGGGCAGATGCGTTTGCGGCAGATAGCCGAACATTTCCCAGATGTCATAGAGGAATGAATCGCTGCGTCCTTTCGGGATGCCCAGCAGCATGTCGAGTTGCGACAGCGCAATGATGACGGCCGCCGCATTCATGAAGCCGAGTATGACCGGATGCGAGACGAAGTTGACGATCGTGCCGAGTTTGACGGCACCGAGCGTGAATTGGATAACGCCGACCATCAGGGCCAGCAGTAAGGCCAAGCCGACGAATTCATCCGAGAAGGGTACGGCTAGCGGCGTGATGGCGGCTGCCGTCATCAATGAAACGATTGCGACCGGGCCGGTGGAGAGTTGGCGTGACGAGCCCCACAGTGCGCCAAGAATGGCAGGAATAAATGCGACGTAAAGGCCGTAATACACCGGAAGACCGGATAGCTGTGCGTAAGCCATTGCCTTTGGTACTAAAACTAAAGCCCCGGTGACGCCGGCGATGACATCGCCGCGCAGCAATAAGGAGCTAATCGGAAACCAGGCAAGAAATGGAAAGAGGCGAAGGAGTAGCGGGTTGTTCATGGTGCTGGCCAGTTAAAGTCTTATGGAAGGCGTTGCTTATGTATGTTGCATAATGCAACTTGAGTGTGCTGAACCGCAACAGTTTAGCAAATGCGGTTAAACACGCCCATGGCTATTCGTTTTTTCCCAGGGCAAATTTATTCTTACGCTAACCCATTAAATTATCGTGCGTGGCGAGAAACAAGGCAAAACAACATAACACGGTGTTTTTTGTGAGCGTGATATTCAAAGCAAGGACGTTTCAGGTTAACCTTGCCGGCTATTTGACCTCTCCTGCTATTTGACTTTGTTGGCTACTTAGCCTTGCTGGATTAGCTCCGCAGCGCGCCTGTTATCGGTTGCGTCGTTTGTTGTTGCGTCGTTTGTTGTTGCGTCGTTTCCCGCTGTTATAGGATATTAGAATTTTGAATATTGCAGTTCCCGCATCGCCTGCGCTTATTTACTGGTCTGAAGGCGGTGCTACGCAGTCTGCGCTTTGGCGGTCAGAGAGCGGCAATCCGCCGCCGCGCCGGGTGCTGATTGCCGATGACCGTCTTTCTGCTGATGTGGCCTATCGTTTGATCCGAGAAGGTGCGGCGTTGTTGTGGCGGGGCGATTTTCAGAATGCGCGTCAATTGCTGCACGCTTTGACGCGACGGGTTGAAGCCAAGCCCAGTCAGCAGCGCCGAGTCGCTAAGCCGCCCGTCGCCATGGGCGGCGTGCTCGACAAAGCTGCCTCGAATGAAACAAGCTCATACGAAGCAACCTCGTATGAAGCAACCTCATACGAAGCAAGCTCATTAGCGGCAGTGTTCAATCAGCATCGGCAGTTACAGGCGCGCCGTGCGCAGATGCTGTCGATGGTGTTGATTCCGCTGGAAGCCGATTTCAGCATCACTTTGCGCCGTGCGCCGGATATTCGCGAGGCGTGTAAGGCGGCTTATGGCGAAAGTTCACACGCTTCAGTGGTGTCGCTGCGCGAATTGCAGGGCTTGATTGGGGCGCATGAATGGCGCAAGAAAGGCGTCACCGTGCTGACGCTGGGCGATCGAATTTATCCGCATTACGGTGTTTTTGCGCCTATCCGCGGCGAATACGTCGGTTTGGTTGCTGAGGCACCGCTGCCGGCCACCACTTTGGCGTTTGATATTGGCACCGGCACCGGCGTGCTGGCCGCGGTATTGGCGCAGCGTGGCGTGGCGCGCATTGTGGCGACTGACCAAGACCCGCGTGCTTTGGCGTGCGCGCGCGAAAACATCGCGCGCTTGGGCTACGCCAAACAGGTGGAAGTGATTGCGGCGAATATGTTTCCATCTGGCCGCGCGCCGCTGGTGGTGTGCAATCCGCCTTGGGTACCGGCGCAGCCCAGTTCATCTATTGAATATGCGGTTTACGACCCGGAAAGTCGGATGTTGCACAGCTTTCTCAACGGTCTTGCCGCGCATTTGACGCCCGGTGGCGAAGGTTGGTTGGTGTTATCTGATTTGGCGGAACATTTGGGTTTGCGCACGCGGGCTGAGTTATTGGCGGCCTTCAGTGCGACGGGGTTGAAAGTGGTCGGCCGCAGCGAAGTTCGCCCGCGGCATCCGCGCGCCGCCGATGTCCATGATCCGCTGCACAAAGCGCGTGCCGCGGAAGTGACTTCTTTGTGGCGGCTGGCGTCGGGTTAGCGTCTGGTTAGCGTTGCAAGGTTGCGTCTTCAACCAGCACCGCATAAACATAGCCGGCACCGAAATCTTTATTGAGACGAATAACACCTTTAACGGTAACAACATCTGACACTTTTGCCGTGCTGGCTGTTGTGACGAGGAGGTCGTTGGTGCCGGCAGCAGCAGAGCCGGAACCGTCGCGGAGATGAACCCAATTTTTGCCCATGATGCCGGCATTATATTTGACCACTTTGCCGCGAATCAGAACCGGTTTGTCTTTTAAGGCAGTGCTCTGCGCGAAAATTTCGGCCACTGTTTTTGCATGGGTGCCGGTGGCTTTGGCGATGCGTTCATCTGGCGCAGTGCCGCTTTGGGTTAAACCTTGATGCGCCGTGTTCATGTCCATTTTTGCGCCGGATGAGCTGCTGCTGGTGGCCGCTAATGAGCCAAACACTATGCGGTCAAAGGTTCTTTGCATGGCTTTGCTCTCAAAATCATGCATGACCATGGCTTTTTCGAGGGTGATGTCGCTGCCTTTTTTAACGGGTGCGCGGGTGATGGCCGCCCAAGTCTCGCCATTTTGCGTTTTGAGCCGAAGGTAGGTGTAGCTGCCCGCGTCGTTGACTTCTAATACCCTGCCTTTTACTGAAGTGGGTTCATCGGTAGCGGCAAGGGCAACATGGGAGGCACAGAGCAAGGGGGCGGCGGCAAGCAGGCAAGTAGCAAAAAGAGTGCGCATTTTTTGAGAATTCCTTTGCGGGGGAGGTTTAAGGGGCGGAAAGCGTAACAGTAATGCATCTAACTTGCTGGCGTTGTGATGAATCGGTGTTGAATTTTTAATTTTTAACTTTATTGCTTAAGGTATTGTAATTAATGAAGCGAACTCGATGGAAGCAATCGTTTGAAATTTTTTTGCCTGGCTGCTTGCTGTTAGGCTGGGTTGTTCCTGTGCTGGCTATCGACTTGCAACCTGGTGATGGCACGCCGCCGAAGCCGGCAACGCGCATCTTGCACTTGAGCCAACAATTCAGTGAACGAGATGGATTTTACAAAAATGGCATCAAGCAAGCGGACTCGGGATATCGCGTGGTCAATTCGCTGTTGCGTGTTGGCTATGCCTTTGAGCTGGCGAAGCAGCCGGCCTTTGTCTATGGGCAATTACCGGTGGGGTATGTGCATCCTGGTGGCACACTGGCAGGAATAAAGGGTGACTCGGGGGTGGGTGACCTTGCGCTGGCTTTGGCTTATTGGCCTTATGCTAATCGCGAGACAGAAACCTATTTGGGCTTGGCGGCCTCTATTTGATCGCGCCGACCGGCAGCTATCGTCCGGAACGGGCCTTCAATATGGGAGAAAACCGCTGGTCTTCGGCGCTGCAAGTGGGGTTGCAGAAATCGTTTTCGCGTCAGGTGTTGGCGATGGTTGCGCTTGATTCAGTTTGGTTTGGCGATAACGAGGCGCATGGTGCGGCCCATGCGCGCCTGGAAAAGAAGGCGCTGACGACCGGGCAAGTTGCGTTGCGTTACAGTTTCTTATCGAAAGATTCGGCCCCTAAATATCATCTGGGCGTCAGTTATTTTGATAGCTTTGGCGGCGCAACGCAGGTCAATGCGATTGAGCGAGCAGATCGCACTGATCTGCAGCGCTATTTGATCAGTGGCACGGCAGACACTGCTTTCGGGCGCTTCGTGCTGCAATATGGCGGCGATTTAGCGACCGAAAACGGTTTTAAGGAAACTGAGCGGTGGACGGTGCGGTACTTGCGTATGTTTTGATCTTTAACGCCTGTGCTGCCTGGTTAAGTACGATTAGGGCTTCATCAAACTCATAGCGAGATATTCGGCGATTGAGCTCGGTAGCGGCCTCTGCTTGACCGAGGCGGTTGAGTTTGTCGGCAATAGCATCGACTTGCTTGATGGCGCGAGCGTTGTTCGCCGCCAGTAAACTTGATAGGAGATCTATTTCCTTCGCCAGCTCTGTTAGGTCAATGGTTAGGTCAACGGTTAGGTCAACGGTTAGGTCAATGGCCTGCCCACTCGGCGGAGTGTGCGGTTTCCCCGTCGTCTGGCTGAACGCAATGAGGTGGGTTAGCAGCGCGCCATGTACTTGTTGCAATGTACGCATTGGCTCTGCTAGCGTAGCTTCAATAATGGGGTCGTGCCCAGCTAGCATGCTTTGCTTGAGCCGTGTTTCCACGGTGGCGGCACGGTGCATCAATTCAGTTGCGCCGATGTTGCCAGCAACGCCCTTGAGGGTATGGGCCTCGCGGCTGGCGGTAGCCAAGTCACCTTGCTGCAGGGCGCTTTCGATGCGGTGGATAGCATCCGCCTGGCTGTCTGCGAAGCGCCCGAGCAACTTGTGCCACAGGGTAAGGTTGCCGTTAAGTCGTTGCAGTGCAAGGGCTTTATCGAGCCCGGGTAGCGCGTCAGTTTCAACCTTCACTGCCGGGGCCAAGGGTTTTGCTTCCTCCGACTGCGTGAGTGGGGTTGGCTGGTGTGGAGTGATCCAGCGTGCGAGCGTGGTAAACAATTGCGCAATTTCAATGGGCTTGGCGAGATGATCATTCATGCCGGCAGCAATGCACTTTTCTTTGTCACCTCGCATGGTGTTGGCGGTGAGCGCGAGGATGGGCAGATCGGCAAAACGGCCATCGGCCCGAATGCGCCGCGTCGCTTCATAGCCATCCATCACCGGCATTTGGCAGTCCATCAGCACGCCATCATAGTGAGAAGCGAATACGCGCTGCATCGCTTCGAGCCCGTCGTTGGCCACCTCAACCTGAATGCCGGCGGCATTAAGAATTTCGAGTACCAGTTCTTGATTAAATAGATTGTCTTCCGCTAGCAGCAAGCGGGCACCTTGCAACTTACGTTCCGCTTCCACATGCGTGGTGTGGCGATGGTCAACGCGCTCCGAGGCGGTAGTGTTTGGGTTGCTTGCTGGGTTACCTTGAGGATTTATTGCGGTGTTGTGCTGCTCGCCAAAACATGCCGTAAAGTAAAAAGTGCTGCCATGGCCCGCTTCGCTTTCAAACCCGACTTGACCGGACATGATCTCTACGAGTCGCTTGGCGATGGTCAAACCCAGCCCGGTGCCGCCAAATTTGCGGGTCGTCGAGGCATCTGCCTGCGAGAAAGCGTTAAATAGCTTGCCTTGTTGCTCCGGCGTTAAGCCGATGCCAGTATCGCTGACCGCAATATGGAGGCCGACTTGATTTTCCTGCGCACGGGTGAGGCTGGCCTCTCGGCGAATGGTGACGGTGACACTGCCGTGTTGCGTGAATTTGATGGCATTGCCGGTAAAGTTGAGTAGTACCTGACCCAGGCGTAAAGGGTCACCAATTAGAGCGGTTGGCACATCGGGTTGGATGTCGAAGCGCAGGTCAAGCCCCTTTTCCTGCGCCCGACCGATACACAAATCTCTCAGGTTTTCAAGTACATCTTCAAGCTGGAAGTCAATCGATTCAAAATCAATTTTCCCGGCCTCAATCTTGGAAAAATCAAGGATGTCGTTGATGATGCCAAGCAGGTTGCGCGCCGCCATGTCAGATTTTTCCAGGTAGTTGCGCTGCTTAGGGGTGAGGTCGGTTTTTAACGCTAGATGCGTCATGCCGATGATGGCGTTCATCGGCGTGCGAATTTCATGGCTCATGTTCGATAGAAATTCTGATTTGGCTTGCGTGGCACGCTCGGCGGCAGCACTGGCCTCAATCAGTTGCGCTTCAACCACTTTGCGTCTGCTGATATCGCTATGAATGCCGATCATGCGCACGGGCTTGCCGTTTTCGTCGCGGCGGACAATGCTGGCGCGACAAAGAATCCATTTGTAGTCGCCATTGTGGCAGCGCAGGCGAAATTCAGTTTCCAGATTTGTCGCTCTTCCCTCGGTGTAATCATTTAGCTCGTGGGTCAGGCGGGGCAGATCGTCAGGGTGAACATTACCGCAGAACATGTTGGTGTTTTCGAGACGTTCGTTTTCGTCGAAGCCCAGCATATCCGTGTAGCCGCGTGAGAACATGACGGTGCCGGTGCGCATGTCGCGATCCCAGACCCCATCACCGGCCCCTTCGATGGCAAAGTTCAAGCGTTCTTCGGCAATCTGCAAGGCCTTGTTTTGTTTTTCCCGTTCACGGATGGCTTGTTCTGCCGCGTCAAGCAGCATATTGGCAGCTTTCGTCAGCAGGCCAATTTCATCCTCAGCATGGCCGGGGACGATGGGCAGGCGCACTGTACTACCCGGAGGAACACTCGCCATGGCGCTTGCCAAGTGAGTGATCGGCTTGATGATGAGGTAGCGCAAAAAGAGCGCCATGATAATGGCTGCTACCAGCACTTGCAGCAGCATGAACACGGTCTGCGACAGCGCTGCTTCGGTGGCGGTGGTGGAAATTTGCTGGTCATTTCTGACGATGATGAGCTCGCCGATTGGCTTGGTTAGATTCACGGGCGAGAAGAGTGGGTAAGACATCCCCCTCTTTTTAGCCGTGGCAAATTGGGCGGTGCTGGCAATGCCCTGCGTGGCGCTAAAACCGTGTTCCCCCTCGATTTTTGCCGCGAAGATCAGCGGTGTTGCCAATAGACCTTTCAGGACGCTCTCGGCAATTTCCGTATTTTCCACAAAGGCGGCGACTTCTGCCTGCGATTGAATAGTGCGCACCAGTTGGCGTTGCAGCGATTCAGATCGCGCCAGTTCCAGGCTGTAAACATGGTGAAACATGAGCGCACTGGCCAGTAGCGAGAACACCAGTAAGGTTAAGCCGACGGCGATGACGAGGCGCGAAGCCAGCCGTTTTGTAGTGGTGAGCTGAAGAAGATTCATGGTGGCAATCTCATGGTTGCAACCGTAGAACCACCTTGACTGAGTGGTCAACCTGCTGCGATTCGATATAACCGATGGCCGAGCGGTCTGTTTTAATCCTGTCCAGAATTGCACGGCTGTCTGGCAATGTTTCTGGCGGCAGAAATTGCCCGCTGAAACGTAACCGCGCCCAATAGGTGGTGACGCGGCTAATGCTCATGCCATTCAACGTACGGTAAAACGCTGCACGTATGGGGGAGGTATCTGGCTGCTCAAGGAGGGTGATACGCGCCATATTGGAGGAATTATTCCGATCAAAACTGCGAGATCGGCCTAAGTAAATATCCGAAACTTGCTCGGCGGTCAGCGCGCGCACGGGGGTGTCGGGATGAACGATTACGCTCACTTCTGCCAGCACCTTTAGTGGAAAAAACAGACCACAAAGCAGGGTGGCATAAACGATAGACAAGGCGTGGCGCATGTTTAGAACACAAAATCCAGGCTGGCGGATAACAACGTCATGCGCTGTTGTTCCGGGAGTAAATGCGACTCGCGCCACATCAGCCCCCAGCCATAAGGTTGGATTTTTGTGCTGTCGAGTTGCAGTTTTAGCGCAGCGTGCGGCAAGAAATCCCAGCGAGTGCCGATTGAAATCGTGCTCTGATTAATGCGGATCATATCGGGCAAGCGCACCGCGGGGTCGCGGAGGGTGGCGTTGAGGTTGCTGCCCCAGTCGTTGCTTGCCGTCCGGATTGCGTGGCGCGCGCGATAGGTGCTTAGCAGGAGATAAGGCGTCCATTCTTCCATGCGGCGCGCGATGCTCAGATAGGCCATGTTTCCTTGCGGTGCGAGTGCTGCCGTGGAAGTGGTGTGTCCAATTTCGCTTTGCAGGTTCCAGATGCCGTCGTCATAAGCCGCGCCTAGCGTGCTATAGGTGATTTTGGCTGCCTTAAACGTAATATCTTTAAGTAGGTTGTTTGCCTCGGCGGCTATGGCACCGCTGCCTGCCGCAACCTGTGCCAGACCATGTTGCAAGGGCGCTAGCGGCAAAAGCTCGTTGCCAAGACTGAATTGTGAATAAGCGGTTTTGATGTTCCACCGGGCGGTTTGACGGCTGAGGGAAATATTCACCAGCCCGTCAGATTCAAAGTCGTAGCCGGCCGGGTCGGTTCCCATGGCGAACGAGAATTGGCTTTTACCGGCTTGCAGTTTTAAACGCCAAAGTGCGTCGTCCCAATGGGTGCTATAGGCGGCATCGGCTCCATTGAGTGAGAAAATTGGAACCCAACCGTAAAATTCTATCGGTGGCCGTACCCATGGATAGGCGTAACTAACATTACGGATATCTGCCAGCATGAAGGTGTCATAGTTGATGCGCCCCAGTCGTAAATCAATTGCCGGCTGCGGGTTGAGTGCCAAGTAGGCAAGCTCAACTGCGTTGTTCAAGTCAGGTTTGAATTGATCACGCAAGACCACTTGCCCGATCAAAGCGGTGCTGGCTGAGACACCATATTCGATCTGCAGGCCAGCGCGGCTATCCGTCTCCCAGCGTGCGTCGGTGGCGGGATTGATTGTTTGGCTGATGTCTCGTACCGGGGCCATGTCTTTGCCATCGTCAGCGTTAAAACCTAGGGTGACAAAGCCACCGATATTAAATCCTTCCGCTGCCGTGCTGAGGGCGCTATGGCTGAGCAGCGTGAGGACTAAGCTTGCCGTCAACGTGAGGGTATAGGGTTTGTGCATGGGGTTAAACGGCAGTGATTGTATAAGGAGGTGTTGTATAA
>CAYWXO010000086.1:11808-13530 GCA_964462255.1 uncultured Thiobacillus sp.
TAGGGTTTGTGCATGGGGTTAAACGGCAGTGATTGTATAAGGAGGTGTTGTATAAAACAGCGGGGAAGTTGTTTGTGCGGAACAGCGCATTATCCTGCAGAAGTCGGAAAATTTGTTCACTTTTTCGCAGTATTGCCGTGCGTTGGTTGCACCATGTTGGTTGGCTGGCAAGCGCAACTTTTTCGATGGATTCTACGTGTGCGCCAATGTGCGTGCCAACACCCATGTTTGAATTTCGCTGGCCCCGGCATTGCGCACCACTTCGGCCAGTTCGTTGAGGCTGCTGCCGCTGGTCATGACGTCATCAATCAGGGCGACGCGTTTGCCTTGCAAGTTGAAGTGGCAGCTGAAGGCACCGCGCAGATTGTGTTGGCGCGTGGCCAGATCCAGCCCCGCTTGCGAGGAGGTTGAACGGATGCGCTGGCAGGCATCGGCAAGCCACGGCACGCCGACCTGCGGCGATAAACGGCGCGCGATTTCTGCGGCTTGGTTATAGCCACGATGCGCGAGTCGTGATGAATGTAGCGGCATGGGAATTAGGTAATCGATGGGGTATTGCGTCAGATCTTCCAGTGCAATGCGTTGGGCCATTTTCTCGGCAAAGAAGGCGGAGAGCTGGCTGATACCGGCGTATTTGAATTGTTGTATCAGTGCATCTAGTGGAAAGGCGTAGCGATAGGTCGCTAGGGTGCGGTCGAAAGCGGGGCCGTGCCGCAGGCAGTCGCCACAGACTTCCGCGTCACGCGTTGGCAGGGCGCATTGCGGACAGCAGGCGCGGGTGAGTCGCGGTAAATCGGCGTCGCAATCCGGGCAAATTTGTTGGCCCACGCTGCGCGCGCCGCAGAGAAAACAGGCTTGCGGCAGGAGCGAAGGCAAAATAGATTTACCGCGAAGTATGAGTTGCTTCAGTCCATGTTGCATAAAATTTAATCAGTTGTTCAAAAAATATTGCGCTGAAATTGACAAGTACAGCCGTGTCCGACACCATGCCGGCTCATTTTTTTGCCGAGCATGGGGTCAATGTCCGATAAACATTTCATCAGTGCTGCGTCGTGTTTGCGCAGTGCGCGTTTGTTCAATCTGCTCGCCGTGGCGACCACTTTGTTGTCGGCCTCGCTGTTTGGCCTAGGTAATTTGATCGCCGATAAAAAGCTGGCTTTTTTGCCAATGGCGATGTCACTACCGCCAATCATGATCTGGCTGGCGGCGTCCATTTTTGTTTACGCCTCCATTGCCCACCATCCTGATCTTACCGTACGTCACTATAACAAGTGGGCCGGTTATCGTTATTACGCTGTCGTGGGTACTTTGACGGTGTTGTCGAATGATTTAGCGCAATTGCCGACCGGCTGGACCGGCGTCTGGGCCTTGATGCTGTTGGCGCTGATTCCGTGGGCGCTGTACGACGTTTGGAAAGCGGGTCAGGAAAAGTGGCAGGATCTTGCTGTCGATAAAGATAAACATTAAGAGAAACATTGAAAGAAAATCTTATGAATATTAAAACGCAACAGCGGCGCTGGACGCAAGCTGAGGTAGAAGCGCTGTACGAACTACCCTTCAATGATTTGATGTTTCAAGCGCAGAGTGTTCACCGCGCCCATTTTGACCCTAATGCGGTTCAGCTTTCGACGTTGCTGTCGATCAAGACCGGCGGTTGTTCGGAAGATTGCGGCTATTGCTCGCAATCGGCGCACCACGGCGAGGCCGAGCGCGAGGCGCTGC
>CAYWXO010000087.1:0-13377 GCA_964462255.1 uncultured Thiobacillus sp.
ACATTATTATGCATGGCGGGCTGCTTGCCAGCGGCAATCATCGCGTCATTTTCACGCAGGAATTCCGATCGCTCGACTTGCTCGCCCAGGATAAAACCGGTATCCCCCGGATCACTAACAATCACCCTGCGCAACATCTGACGTACTACAACTTCAATATGTTTATCATTAATTTTCACGCCTTGTAGGCGATACACGTCCTGAACTTCATCAATGATATAACGTGCAAGTGCTTCAATGCCCTTCAAGCGCAGAATATCATGCGGGTCGGGTGGTCCATCAACAATGGTTTCACCCTTCTGAACGACTTGACCATCATGAACGGTAACATGCTTATCTTTGGAGATAAGATACTCATGCGGCACACCATCCATATCCGTAATGACAAGCCGCTGTTTACCTTTTGTATCTTTACCGAATGACACCGTACCTGTAATTTCAGCCAATACGCCAGCATCCTTTGGGGTACGTGCTTCAAACAATTCAGCAACACGAGGCAAACCGCCGGTAATATCGCGTGTTTTCGAGGTTTCTTGCGGGATACGAGCGAGAACATCGCCTACGTTTACATCTTGCCCATCTTTTACGGTAATCAAAGAACCAACTTGGAAGGTGATGTTGACGCTAATATCGGTGCCCGCCACCTTGACGTCTTGCCCGTCAGGAGTAAGCAAGCGCACCTGCGGCCGCACCCCCTTCAACTGAGTAGATCCGCGCCGTTTACCGTCAATAACAATTAAAGTTGACAAACCAGTTACATCATCAATCTGCTTGGCAACAGTAACCCCATCTTCGACGTTTTCAAATTTAACATGACCCGAATATTCGGTAATGATGGGACGCGTATGCGGATCCCAGTTTGCCAATGCCGTACCCGCTTTAACAACATCACCATCGCTCACCGCTAATGTTGCGCCATAGGGAACCTTGTGACGCTCACGCTCACGCTGGCTATCATCGACAATCAAGACTTCACCGTTACGTGAGATTGCTACCTGTTCACCCTTGACATTCGTGATATAGCGCATACTCGGCAAGAATCGGATTGTTCCAGCAGATTTACCTTCCAGCTGCGATGCAGAAGCAGATCGAGATGCCGCACCACCAATGTGGAAAGTCCGCATCGTTAACTGCGTGCCAGGCTCGCCGATAGACTGGGCTGCAATAACCCCAACCGCCTCACCGGCATTAATTTGATAACCACGTCCAAGGTCGCGCCCATAACACTTGGCGCATAACCCCCAACGAGTGTCACAAGTCAAAGGCGTACGAACTTTAACTTCATCAATTCCCAACTCATCAATGAGATCAACTTTACTTTCATCCAGCAAATCACCTGCATCAATAATGGTTTCGCCGGTATCAGGATGGATGACATCAAAGGCAACAACTCGACCGAGAATTCGATCTCGCAGCGCTTCAACCACATCACCACCTTCGACCAAGGCTTTCATATACATGCCATTGGACGTACCACAATCATCTTCGGTGATGACCAAATCTTGCGTGACATCAACCAGGCGACGAGTCAAATATCCCGAATTTGCCGTCTTCAACGCGGTATCGGCCAAACCTTTACGCGCACCATGCGTTGAAATAAAGTATTGCAAGACGTTCAGGCCTTCACGGAAATTTGCCGTGATAGGCGTCTCGATAATGGATCCATCGGGTTTTGCCATCAGCCCGCGCATACCGGCCAGCTGGCGAATTTGCGCCGCAGAACCGCGTGCGCCCGAATCAGCCATCATGTAGATTGAATTAAAGGATTCCTGTTTAACTGAATTCCCCTCTCGATCTATCGTTTGCTCGGTTGACAGCTGATCCATCATGGCCTTGGCCACTTTATCCCCTGCCTGCCCCCAAATATCGACGACTTTGTTATATCGCTCACCATCGGTAACCAAACCAGAGGTATATTGAGATTGTATTTCTTTAACTTCGGTTTCTGCCGCAGAAAGTATGGCCTGTTTTTGCGGGGGCATTAGCATGTCTTGCATGCAAATAGAAATACCTCCTTTGGCGGCCATAGAGAAGCCGGTGTACATCAGCTTATCTGCAAACATCACCGTATCTTTCAAACCACACTTGCGAAAACTTGCATTGATCAGCTTGGAGATTTCTTTTTTCTTCAGCACACGATTGATATGGGGAAAGTCGAGGCCTGGTGGCAGAATTTCTGACAAAAACGCACGCCCGACCACTGTGTCATATCGCTTGATTGAATAAACCAGCTTACCCGCCTCGTCATAAAGACGCTCTTGCAGACGTACAGTTACGCGGGCGTTAATGTCGACCAAGCCTGATTGCCAGGCGCGACGCAGTTCGTCGGTATCCGCGAACATCATGCCCTCACCTTTGGCGTTGATCTTTTCGCGTGACATGTAGTACAGACCAAGCACGATATCCTGTGACGGCACAATAATAGGCTCGCCGTTTGCCGGAGAAAGTACGTTGTTCGACGCCAGCATCAGCGTGCGGGCTTCCATCTGTGCTTCAAGTGATAGCGGTACATGCACGGCCATCTGGTCGCCGTCAAAGTCGGCATTAAATGCGGTACAAACCAAGGGGTGTAATTGAATGGCTTTTCCTTCAATCAACACCGGCTCAAAGGCTTGAATACCCAAACGATGCAATGTTGGCGCACGGTTCAACATAACCGGATGTTCGCGGATGACTTCTTCCAAAATATCCCAAACTACCGGCTCTTCATCTTCCACCATGCGTTTGGCCGCTTTAATTGTCGTTGCCAAGCCCATTACTTCCAATCGATTGAAGATGAAAGGTTTGAACAACTCCAACGCCATCAGCTTCGGCAAACCGCACTGATGCAGCTTAAGCGTAGGTCCGACCACAATGACTGAGCGACCAGAGTAATCGACGCGTTTGCCGAGCAGATTCTGCCGGAACCGTCCGCCTTTTCCCTTGATCATATCTGCTAGAGACTTTAACGGACGCTTATTTGCGCCAGTCATTGCTTTTCCGCGGCGACCATTATCCAGCAGCGAATCGCATGACTCCTGCAACATGCGTTTTTCATTGCGCACAATAATGTCAGGCGCTTTTAATTCCAACAAACGCTTTAGGCGGTTATTTCGATTAATGACGCGACGATACAAATCATTCAGATCTGAGGTTGCAAAACGGCCTCCATCTAGTGGCACCAACGGACGTAATTCAGGTGGCAAAACGGGTAAAACTTCCAATATCATCCATTCGGGATGAATGCCGGATTTTAAGAATGCTTCAAGAACTTTTAATCGCTTGGCGAATTTTTTAATCTTGGTTTCTGAACTGGTCTTGGACAGGTCATTGCGCAGTTGCTCAACCACAACCGGCAGATCAATCCCTTTAAGCAGGTCGCGCACCCCTTCTGCCCCCATCCCCGCTTTAAATTCATCTCCATACTCTTCTAACTTAGCCAGGTAGTCTTCTTCAGTCAGCAATTGGCACTTATTCAAGGGGGTCATGCCCGGCTCTGTTACAACAAAAGCCTCGAAGTAAAGCACTCGCTCGATATCACGCAAAGTCATATCCAACACCATGCCTAAACGGCTTGGTAAGGATTTCAGGAACCAAATGTGTGCGACGGGCGAAGCCAATTCTATGTGCCCCATGCGCTCACGCCTGACTTTTGCCTGCGTGACTTCCACGCCACACTTCTCGCAAATTACGCCACGATGTTTGAGTCGCTTGTATTTGCCACACAAACACTCATAGTCTTTAATCGGCCCAAAAATCTTAGCGCAGAACAAGCCGTCCCGTTCCGGTTTAAACGTTCGGTAATTAATTGTTTCCGGTTTTTTAACTTCACCAAATGACCAAGAACGTATCTTTTCCGGTGAGGCAAGACCAATCTTGATTGCATCGAATTCTTCGTTCTGTGTAACCTGCTTGAATAGATCGAGTAGGGCTTTCATGGATTCTCCAGAGCTCGTTGTTTGCAGACGTCAATTATTTTCAGCGTATGTTTTGCACACATAATCTGATTTCGAATAAAGCCTACGAACAACACGCTATCAATAACGTTCCAAATCAATGTCGATCGCGAGTGAGCGAATTTCTTTTACCAATACATTGAAAGATTCCGGCATTCCGGCATCAATTTTGTGTTCACCCTTGACGATGTTTTCGTAAACTTTTGTTCTGCCGGTGACATCATCGGATTTAACGGTCAACATTTCTTGCAATGTATAAGCCGCACCGTAGGCTTCCAGTGCCCAGACCTCCATCTCACCAAATCGCTGGCCTCCGAATTGCGCCTTACCACCGAGTGGCTGTTGTGTCACTAAGGAATACGGACCCGTAGAACGTGCATGCATCTTGTCGTCAACTAAGTGATGCAACTTGAGCACATGCATAATCCCTACCGTTACCGTACGATCAAAAGGCTCGCCACTGCGTCCGTCATACAATTGCACCTGCGTTTTAGCTGGCGTAAAACCAACCAACTGCGTGCGCGCATCATCATCTGGATAAGCCAGATCCAACATCACTTTAATTTCTTCTTCCGATGCGCCATCGAATACTGGCGTTGCAAACGGCACACCTTTGGTCAAATTTCCTGCCATCTCCATAATTTCAGCGTCGCTAAAACTCTTGATGTCCTCCTGCTTACCCGAGGCGTTGTAGACCTTGTCGAGAAATTTTCGCACTTCAGAGGCTTTCGCTTGCGATTGCAACATGCCATTAATGCGCTCACCCAAACCACGAGCAGCCCAGCCCAAATGCGTTTCCAGGATTTGCCCCACATTCATCCGGGAGGGAACCCCCAGCGGATTCAAAACGATATCAACAGGGGTTCCATCCGCCATAAATGGCATATCTTCAACTGGTACTATCTTAGAAATAACACCCTTGTTTCCATGGCGACCCGCCATTTTATCGCCCGGTTGCAAGCGACGCTTCACCGCCAGATAAACCTTGACCATCTTAATAACGCCCGGCGGTAATTCATCACCCTGAGTCAATTTCTTTTTCTTGACATCCAGCATGCGAGCGAACTCAGCGCGTTGTTTTTCAAGTGATTCTTGTATCCCTTCCATTTGGCGTGATAAGTCTTCATCTTCTACGCGGATATCAAACCAGTCATGCGTATTCAGGCTATCTAAGTACTCGCCGGTAATATCAGCACCTTTAGCCAGCCGTTTTGGTCCCCCCTTTGCGCTTTTTCCTAGCAGCAAACGACGCATCCGTGAGAAGGCATCTTCTTCTACAATGCGCATCTGATCGGCCAAGTCCTTTGAGTATTTACGCAACATCTCATCGATAATTTCATTTGCGCGGCTATCCCGCTCAATCCCTTCACGGGTAAAAACTTGCACATCAATCACCGTACCACTCATCCCCGTTGGCACACGCAGGGAGGTATCTTTTACGTCAGACGCTTTTTCACCAAAAATTGCGCGCAACAACTTCTCTTCCGGTGTCAGTTGTGTTTCACCTTTTGGTGTCACCTTACCGACCAAAACATCACCGGCCTGCACCTCAGCCCCAACGTGGACAATACCGGCTTCATCCATCCGCCCCATCTGCAATTGGGACAAGCTAGAAATATCGCGGGTAATTTCTTCCGGCCCTAATTTAGTATCACGCGCGACTAAAGAGAGTTCTTCTATATGAATCGACGTGTAACGATCTTCCTCCACCACCCGTTCCGAAATCAGGATTGAATCTTCAAAGTTATAACCATTCCAAGGCATAAACGCGACCAACATGTTTTGGCCTAGCGCCAATTCACCTTTATCGGTTGAAGCTCCGTCCGCGATCACGTCTCCCTTGGCAATTTTGTCGCCAAGCCGGACTAATGGGCGCTGATTGATATTGGTGTTCTGGTTGGAACGTTGATATTTAGTCAACGTATAAATATCAACACCCACATCGCCACTTTGCGTTTCATCGTCATTTACCCGTACAACGACTCGGCTCGCATCAACGTAATCAACGATACCACCACGATGTGCCGTTACTACAGTACCGGAGTTAACGGCAGCCGTTCTTTCAATACCCGTGCCCACTAATGGTTTATCTGGCCGCAGACAAGGCACTGCTTGGCGCGACATGTTTGATCCCATCAGTGCCCGGTTCGCATCGTCATGTTCAAGAAACGGAATTAATGAAGCCGCAACTGACACAATCTGCGATGGTGCAACGTCCATGTATTGAATACGGTCAGGCGATGATAAAGTAAATTCATTGCGATTCCGGCAAGACACTAGGTCATCGACAAAACGACCTTTGGCATCAAGTGGCGCGTTAGCCTGTGCAATAACGTACTGACTTTCCTCAATTGCCGACAGGAACTCAATTTCGTCCGAGACTTTGTGATCGATCACTTTACGATACGGCGTTTCAATAAAACCATACTCATTGGTACGAGCAAACAGTGCCAAAGAATTGATCAACCCAATATTCGGACCTTCCGGAGTTTCGATTGGGCAAACGCGGCCGTAATGCGTTGGATGCACGTCGCGAACCTCAAATCCTGCGCGTTCGCGTGTCAAACCCCCGGGACCTAATGCTGAAATTCGCCGTTTGTGAGTAATTTCTGACAGCGGATTGGTCTGATCCATAAACTGCGAAAGCTGGCTAGAGCCAAAGAACTCTTTTATTGCAGCTGAAATCGGCTTGGCATTTATTAAATCATGCGGCATTAGATTATCACTTTCCGCCTGATTTAATCTTTCTTTAACTGCGCGTTCTACCCGCACAAGACCCGCACGGAATTGATTCTCTGCGAGTTCACCGACGGAACGTACACGACGATTTCCCAAGTGATCAATATCATCAATTTCGCCGCGACCATTACGCAACTCAACCATGATTTTGATGACCTCAACAATGTCAACTGGTGACAGCGTAAAGCGCTCTTCTACCTTGCCATTCAAGGTTTTAGGATCAAAGCCAACCGACTTAAGATGTTTATTTAATTCTTCTAGTTTAAGTTCGGCCTCTTCGCGCGTGATGATTCCTTCAACACTCGCCTTAGAAAGACTTGCTTCCGGGCAAACGCCATAATAATCTCGTAGCGCCTGCGCAAGTTTATTTTCACGATGATGCGGCGGGAATACGATCTGCCAGCTGGTTTTACCCGGTGCCTGGATACGCCGATTAAATTTCATTCGGCCAACTTTAGACAGATCGTAGCTATCATCATTAAAGAACAAACGATTGAATAATGCCTCAACAGCTTCCTCTGTCGGCGGCTCACCAGGGCGCATCATGCGATAAATCGCTACCCGAGCCGTCCACTGATCAACTGTCTCATCTGCATTCAATGTATGGGAAACGAATGCACCATGGTCTAGCTCATTGGTAAACAAAGTTTGTAATTCAGGAACCTTGGCTTCCAAAATTTTAGCAAGCAATGTCTCTGTAATTTCTTCATTAGCGCGCGCGAGTAATTCTCCAGTTTCCGTATCGACTAAATTACGCATTAATACGCGCCCTAGAATGAACTCATTATCAACGATCACTCTCTTTACGCCACTCGCCTCTAAATCTCGTATGTGGCGTGCCGTTATCCGCTTATCTTTAGCTACTATAACCGAACCATCTTTGGCTAGAATATCAAATTTAGCCGTATCGCCTTTTAAGCGTTCCGGCCGCAGTTCGAATTCAATTCCTTTTTTGCTAAAGTAAAATACCTCTGTTTGGAAAAACATTTCTAAAATCTGCTCAATGTTATAACCCAAAGCTTTGAGCAATATTGTCATCGGCATTTTGCGCCGACGGTCTATCCGGAAGTAAATAAAATCTTTAGGATCAAACTCAAGATCCAACCAAGAGCCACGATAAGGAATAATACGGGCAGAAAATAAAAGTTTTCCGGATGAGTGGGTCTTACCGCGATCGTGCTCAAAGAACACACCGGGTGAACGATGCAATTGTGAAACAACGACACGCTCTGTTCCGTTAATCACAAAAGAGCCATTCGGGGTCATCAGGGGCATTTCCCCCATATAAACCTCTTGCTCTTTCACTTCTTTAATTTTTTCCTTAACGCTTTCTCTATCAAGAATAACCAGACGCACGCGTGCGCGTACACTCGCGGCGTAGGTTAGTCCACGTTGTTGACACTCAACGATATCGAATACCGGCGTTCCCAGTGTATAACTGACGAATTCAAGCCGAGCATTACCGCTATGGCTGATTATTGGAAAAATAGAGGTAAACGCAGCATGCAAGCCTACATTTGAGCGATTCTCCATCGTGACATCCTCTTGCAGGAAGCCTCGAAAGGACTCAATCTGTGTAGTAAGCATATACGGTACAGGCAAAACACTTGCGCGTTTTGCAAAACTTTTACGAATACGTTTTTTTTCAGCGAAGGTGTAGTTCATATGGTCTCCGTGTCGGTGACAAGGATCAGGGATCAGGCCGTAAAAACAACCTTAGTAGATTCTACGGTCTGATTCCTTCAATACGAAAAGGCTGGTGGCCTTATACTGCCAAGCGCTCCGCTTAAACAGTTGCTGGGCCACCAGCCAGGAACGGGCAACAATTGCCCATACCATTTTTAGCTTACTTAATCTCAGCCGTGGCACCAGCTTCGGTCAATTGCTTAAGGATGTCTTCAGCCTCTGCTTTCGGGCATCCTTCTTTGACGGGTTTCGGCGCGCCATCAACCAAGTCTTTAGCTTCTTTCAAACCCAAACTGGTAATTGCACGCACCACCTTAATGACGCTCACTTTATTTGCGCCGCATGAAGTCAGAATTACATCGAACTCTGTTTTCTCTTCAACGACGGCTGCCGCTGCACCCGCCGCAGGACCTGCGGCGGCAAATGATGCCGCTGAAACGCCGAATTTCTCTTCGAATGCTTTAACTAAATCATTCAATTCCATCACCGTCATAGATCCTACGGCTTCCAGGATATCTTCTTTGCTAATTGCCATCTTAATCAACTCCTAAATCAAAATAATTACAGAATGCTCATGTTCGTAAATTTTAAGCTGCCGTTGCTTCAGCCGTTGCTTCAGCCGTTGTTTCTGATGTTGCTTCTGTACTTTCTTCCTCGCCACCACCACGTTGTTTGGCAAGTGCAGCAAGAACCACAGCAAAGCCAGATACGGGCGCCTGCATAACGCCAAGCAATCTTGCCAGCAACTCATCACGACTCGGAATCGAAGCCAGCGACTGCACACCAGCAGCATCCAGAACTTCGCCACCATAGGAACCCGCCTTAATCACCAATTTATCGTTGGTTTTGGCGAAATCACTCAATACTTTGGCTGCGGCAACTGGATCTTCCGAAATACTGTAAATCAACGGGCCGACCATCTTGTCACTTAGCGCTGCAAACGAGGTATCCGCTACTGCGCGACGCACCAGAGTATTTTTCAATACTCGCAGGTAAACGCCTGACTCACGAGCCTTTCTGCGCAATATCGTAAGATGAGTTACCTCAACCCCACGATACTCAGCAATAGCAATAGTCTGCGCATTTGCCACTTGTGCAGAAACTTCAGCTACAACTGCTTTCTTTTCATCAAGATTCAGACTCATCGGGTCTTTTCTCCTTTCAAGTCCACAAACGGTATCTTCATACCGTACCCACGGCGGCCTGAACAAGGAGCCCTGCCAAGTTACCTTGGCGATTATTCTTGTTCGGATACACCGTCTGCGCAGGACGCATTACTTTATTAAGCCGTAGAAATTATTTCCTTGGCACCTGCGGTCTTTGACGATCTGTCATCTCTCAATTCTCTCAATTGAGCAATGACATCCCAAAGTCTTATTGTGATATTAAAATCACACGCTAATCTTTTTAAACTGTAACCAAGGAAGTTTGATCAATCCGAACACCAATTCCCATCGTACTGGAAATTGCGATTTTTTTCATATAGACGCCCTTACTAGCGGCAGGTTTGGCTTTATTCAGCGCATCAATCAGTGCAAGCAAGTTTTCTTTCAACGCTGCTGCGTCAAATGAAGCGCGACCTATGGTTGCATGAATAATACCGGCCTTATCGGTCCGATACTGTACTTGGCCAGCCTTGGCATTTTTGATTGCATCTGCCACATTAGGTGTAACTGTGCCAACTTTTGGATTTGGCATTAAGCCGCGTGGGCCTAGAATTTGGCCTAATTGACCCACTACCCGCATTGCGTCAGGTGTGGCAATCACGACATCAAAGTCCATTTTTCCCCCCTTGATTTCAGCAGCCAAATCCTCGAATCCCACGATATCAGCACCTGCTGCCTTAGCGGCTTCTGCCAATGCACCCTGTGCAAAAACAGCAACTCTTACAGATTTACCCAAACCGCGCGGCATTACGACGGAACCACGCACAACTTGATCAGATTTACGTGGGTCAACGCCGAGAATAATTGAGGTATCAACAGATTCGTCAAATTTAGCGGTCGCAGATTCTTTAACCATGACAATTGCTTCATCTATTGCATAGTTTTTATTGCGATCAACTTTGGTTTTGAGCGCTTTCAAACGCTTTGAAATTTTGGCCATCTCACACGCCCTCTACATTAATACCGATACTACGCGCACTGCCTGCAATTGTTCGAACGGCTGCATCCATATTTGCTGCAGTAAGATCGGGCATTTTTGCCTTTGCAATTTCTTCTAATTGCGCACGTGTGATAGTTCCTACCTTATCGGTGTGTGGCTTCGGACTTCCTTTTTTAATGCCTACAGCCTTTTTTATCAGAATAGTCGCCGGTGGCGTCTTCATGATGAAGGTGAAGCTCTTGTCCGCGTAGGCTGTAATGACTACGGGAATCGGAAGACCCGGTTCGAGGCCTTGAGTTTGAGCATTAAATGATTTGCAAAACTCCATAATATTCAAACCGCGTTGACCCAAAGCTGGGCCTATAGGCGGTGATGGATTTGCTTTACCTGCGGGTACTTGCAGCTTGACGTAGCCGACTATTTTCTTGGCCATTTGGCACTCCTGAAGTTTGAGTCATATCGCGCTTAAAATTTGCCAATTATTGGTAAATTTTTTTAACGCTCCTCTGTACCAATTCTTGGTACGTTATTTACGGCTTATTTTGTGCGCGTAAAATCTTTTATATCATGCTTTCTCTATTTGTGAGAAATCCAATTCAACCGGCGTTGCCCGACCAAATATTGTTACGGTTACCCGCAGTTTATTCTTCTCATAATTGACATCTTCAACCGTACCATTAAATTCGTTAAACGGACCATCTACCACACGTACTGTCTCGCCAATTTCAAATGTTATTTTGTGTTTTGGTTTTTCAACGCCTTCTTGTACTTGCTGAAGGATTGCATTTACTTCTTTTTCACTGATTGGCGCAGGTTTATTTGCTGTCCCGCCGACAAAGCCAGTTACTTTTGGTGTGCTCTTAACCAAATGCCAAGAATCATCATTCATTTGCATTTGGACTAATACATAACCTGGAAAAAACTTTCGTTCTGAGGTTTTTTTCTGGCCGGATTTCATTTCCACAACTTCTTCAACCGGTACCAGAATTTCGCCGAAACTATCTTGCATTCCGGTTCGTTCTATCTTTTCTTTTAACGCACGCATGACACTTTTTTCAAAGCCCGAATATGCATGCACTACATACCAATGCATTGGCATTATTCGCCCCTTTGCATGATGAACTTTACGAACCAGGTCAATGTGCCATCTACTAACCAAAGAAATAAAGCCATTATTATGACAAAAACAACAACGACACCTGTCATTTGCATTGTTTCTTTACGGGTTGGCCAGACGACTTTGCGCGCTTCGTTGACCGATTCCTGACCAAACACAAAGAAACGCCGACCCGGTTCAGTCATCCAGACTATTCCAGCGGCAGCAAGTAAACTCAAGATAACAGAAAGCACACCATATACGCGTGGCATGTCATTGAGTACATAGAATCCGGCAACACCTGCTGCAACAAGCAGGCCAGCCATAAATAGTTTTAGATTGTCTGCCATTCCTGGGCTATCAATATACGGCTTTACCCGATGTCATTTGAGTTTTCTGGCAGGCCAGGAGGGTCTCGAACCCCCAACCTTCGGTTTTGGAGACCGACGCTCTGCCAATTGAGCTACTGGCCTAATGAGTTTAATAAAACTACGGATTATATGTTTTAATATAACCCGTATTGTTTTATTTATTCGATAATTTTTGCAACGACGCCTGCACCTACAGTACGACCACCTTCACGTATTGCAAAGCGCAAACCTTCTTCCATCGCAATCGGTGCTATTAGGGCAACGGTAATACTAATGTTGTCACCCGGCATTACCATTTCAGTTCCTGCTGGCAAGTCGATAGAACCGGTTACATCCGTTGTACGGAAGTAAAATTGCGGACGATATCCATTAAAGAATGGCGTGTGACGACCACCTTCATCTTTACTTAATACATAAATCTCTGCACTAAACTTGGTATGCGGATTTATGCTACCCGGCTTTGCTAACACTTGACCACGCTCTACATCCTCACGTTTTGTACCGCGTAAAAGCGCACCAATGTTATCGCCTGCTTGACCTTGATCTAACAGCTTGCGGAACATCTCAACGCCAGTACAAATGGTCTTTACGGTTGGACGAATACCAACAATTTCAATTTCTTCACCAACCTTCACAACACCGCGTTCTACACGGCCTGTTACTACAGTGCCACGACCGGAGATTGAGAATACGTCCTCAACCGGCATTAAGAAGGGTTTATCTACAGCACGTTCCGGCATCGGAATGTAGCTATCCAGCGCTTCTGCCAGACGCATAATGCTGGGTTCACCGATATCACTTTGGTCACCCTCAAGCGCTTTTAATGCTGAACCAATTACGATTGGTGTGTCATCGCCGGGGAAGTCGTATTTACTTAACAACTCACGCACTTCCATTTCAACTAGCTCAAGCAATTCGGCGTCGTCCACCATATCTGCTTTATTCATGTAAACAATGATATAAGGCACACCCACTTGGCGGGCTAGCAGGATATGCTCACGTGTTTGCGGCATAGGGCCATCAGCCGCCGAAACCACTAGCACAGCACCATCCATCTGCGCCGCGCCGGTGATCATGTTTTTTACATAGTCTGCGTGACCAGGACAGTCAACGTGGGCGTAATGCCGATTTTCTGTTTCGTATTCAACGTGTGCGGTATTAATCGTGATACCACGCGCCTTTTCTTCCGGAGCGCTATCAATGTCTGCGTAGTTCTTCGCAGCCCCACCATATTTTTTAGATAGGATTGTGGTAATTGCTGCCGTCAACGTCGTCTTGCCATGGTCCACGTGCCCAATCGTCCCGACGTTCACATGCGGCTTTGTACGCGCGAATTTTTCTTTGGCCATCGTCATTCCCCTAACAAAACTTAATCACAAAACAGTTATTTGGTGCCCATGGACAGAATCGAACTGTCGACCTCTCCCTTACCAAGGGAGTGCTC
>CAYWXO010000088.1:0-13026 GCA_964462255.1 uncultured Thiobacillus sp.
TTCATCGCAGCATTTCCTAGACGCGAAGCAAAAATCATGGAGAGTATGCTTAATTAAACGTTTGAAGTTACTGAAATTGAGCGCGGACGGGCATTGGTATACCAGCCATTTAACCAGCATGAAGGTTTTAGTTTGGCTTTGGCGTCTGAAGAGATTGAGCTTGTGTTAGATTACCTACCTGCAATCACCAACCAATTAAGGAAATAAATCGTGTCGAATCTTCAGAGCTTGGTTAAGGACAAGAGAGGACGCTATGAGTGATGGGAATGTTATTTCTTTTACAGAATATGTAAAGAAAATGAAAGGCCAAAAACTTCTGGATAAACAGTATTTTGAAGCTCTTGGAGAAGATATTAAAACAAGACCGGAATTGATTATGTGGTATAACTTTCAAAACCAGTTTAATAAGCATAAGTTATTTTTACATGCGCTTTATACGTCGAACCATCAGGATGATAATCCCAATCCGAATGCTGGGTACTTTGTAACTTTCTCTGAAGAGCAATTACAAGACTGCATCAACAAGATAATTGAGGCTAATGAATGGCTTGAGCGCTCAATAGTCCTGATAGATGCAAAGGATTGTACATTCGCAGCTATGGCAAAGCAGCTTTTTGGCACCGAGCCAAATAGCAGATTGGATGCTTGGAAGATGTTTGAAGAAGTGTTGTTGGGTTCAAACAAAGTCATTGTTTTATCAAACATATCTAAATCCAAAATAGCTTCAAGAAAATCGGGTTTTGCAAGAATGATAATAAAAATCAATGATGACGCGCATTTAAAGAAAATAAAACCTGAGTCCGATATATTATTTGTTGATTCTGCTGGTTTTTTGGAGCGATCTTGGGATGAGCTGGGTGACTACATTAACATATTTACCTAGCATGCAATCGTAGTCCAAAGGGGGTGCCTTCGCATCGAGCAAATCGGCGTCTAGTTTTCCAGGTGGTGTTCCAGTTGACGCATGTGTTCCCGCATTCATCCCGCTCCATGCGATGCCGGGCGGAAAGGTCGCCCTCAATGGATGCCAGCAAAGATTCCTTGGTGGCTTTGAGTCGGCTGCTGAGCTTGACTTCGCTTACCTCACATACGAAGAGGAATGATGACTAAGTATTTATCCATCGTCGGTGCAATCGCCCTTGGTGCTTTGGGCATGTGGTTTTACGGCACAAAATCGTCGACCCCGCCAATACCTCAGCCACCCCTAATGTCACTTGAACAAATGGGGCATCTGGTATTAGTGAAAGTCAATTACGCCAACGTGATTGAGTTCACGGAAAAAATCACCCAAGACATCCCTTGGACACAATGGGAACTGCGTTTTGGAGGAACTAAAGTTCTCTTGGTGGCGCGTGGTGACTGTCTGGTTGGCACAGATTTTCGCTTGGCCAAATATCAGGCGGTGAACCCAACATCGAAATCAGTTGTTCTGCTGTTGCCAACACCAAAGCCTATTTCAGCACGAGTCAGCCATGCTCCGCGCCAGAATGGAGGGTCTTATTTCTACGCAATTACCGGCACTGGTATCGAGCCAATTATCCCGGGGTCATCCAATCGGACTAAAGCAATAAACGCCGCCTTAGGTAAGGCACAGCAAGAAATTGAACGTGTATGTGGTAATGCTGAGGTACTTGCGACGGCAAAGAGAAATGCAGAGATCGTCCTCTTGCCGGCGTTTTCGGCCAGCGGCTGGAAAGTCAAAGTGCAATGGATCCATTAGAGAATAAGTGCTTTGCACGATGCAAATTCGGCGATGGAACGCACCGAACGGGGTGAGATAAATGAAGCGGGGCTAGTGCTGACCAGATTTAACCGGGCTGGCGCAATAAAGCGGCATCTGCCGCTTCCACGGCGAGTCGCACGCGGATGAAGGCGGCTTCCAGATCTTCTTGTGCGCTGACACAGGCTGGCCAATTTGATTCTTTGGCTTGATTTTCAGCTTCACTGGCCAATTCAACGAGCGTAAGCGCGCCCATATAAGCCGCCGCCCCCCTTATTTGGTGTGCCTGCCTTGCTGTCTGCGTGGCATTACGCGCTTCGATTGCCGTGGCCAGCTCGGCTAACAGGCTTTCTGTGCTGCTAATAAACAAGCGCAGCATTTCATCTATTTGCGTTGCATCATGACGACATATGCGCTGCAGTTTTTCTAAGTCGAAGCAGGTATCGTGGTCTGGCTGTTCAATCGTGGGGGAAGGCGGTGGCGGAGCGCTATTCGGTAAAGTTGCAGCGCGGCCGGGTAGCCACTGTTGTAAGGTTTTGGCTAATGTTTCACCATTGAGTGGTTTGATTAAATAATCATCCATGCCAGCTTGTAGGCAAATCTCATCAAAGCCCGCCATAGCGTTGGCGGTTAAGGCGATGATCGGCAGGTGCGCCCGACCTTGCGATGCTTCGCGTTCACGCACCGCGCGCGCTGCGGTCAAGCCATCCCATTCCGGCATCTGGCAATCCATTAACACAAGATCAACATTCGTGTTTTCCAGTAAGTTGTAAGCGGTCTTGCCATCGTCGGCGAGTAAGACAGAGATGCCATGATTTTCCAGCATAAAGCGGAGTAATTTCTGATTGATCGGGTTGTCTTCCGCCACCAGCACTTTAACGTCAGGAAAACTCAAATTCTCTAGGTGATTAGTTGAATCCAAATGATTGGTGGTGAGGTTAAAACTTGAAATATCAATGGGTAATTGCAAATGAAAAGCACTGCCTTGACCGCTTTGACTTTCCAACGTCAAGGTGCCGCCCATTAATTCAGCTAATTGCCGGCAGATGGTCAGGCCCAGCCCGGTGCCGCCGTACTTGCGGCTGACTGAGCCATCCGCTTGCGCAAAGGCAAGGAATACGCGACTTTGCGTTTCTTCGTTCATGCCAATGCCCGTATCGCTGACCGTACAATGCAAAGCAGTGGGCGTGTTGTCAGCAAAGCTGACTTGCAAGCGAACTTCGCCTGTTTGGGTGAATTTAATCGCGTTATCCAGCAAATTGAGCAAAATTTGCCGAATTCGCAACGGATCGCCACGCACCCAGCGCGGCAGGTTTTCGCTTCGTTGCAGCCGTAATGGCAGATTTTTGGCATCCGCGCGTGGAATATGCAGATCAAGCACATCTTTGAGTAAGGCATCGAGATCGAAATCAATGTGTTCTATCGTTAAACGCCCAGCTTCAATCTTGGAGAAATCGAGTAAATCATTAATCACACCCATCAAAGCCTCAGCAGAACGTTGAATTGTTTCGGCGTAATCATTTTGCCGAGGATTAAGGTTGCTACCTAGCAGTAATTGCGTCATGCCCAGAATGCCGTTCATGGGCGTGCGAATCTCATGGCTAACATTAGCGACAAACTGTGATTTCATTTCATTCGCCCGCATGGCTGCATCACGGGCCGCCTCTAATACGGTTTCCACTTCTTTCCGCACGGAAACGTCTCGCATGATGGCTTGAATCACGGTTTCGTCACCTAGATTCATGGCATGTAACGCAATTTCAGCAGGAAATGAACTGCCATCTGGCCGCTGCGCCATCCAGGTAAAGAACGCGTGACCTTTCGTCATTGCCGTATGAATTTGCTGTTTGGCGACTTGCACAGGCGTCAATCCACCCGGTTGAGTCGCGCAGCCTAATTCTTCAGGGTGAAACTTTAGAAAATCTTCCACCCGTTTCATGTGATACATCTCAAGAATGGCTGAGTTGCAGTCAGTAAATCCCTTGTGATTGAGGATAACGATGCCATCGGTATTCGTTTCAAACAAGGTCTGAAACTTGGTTCGTTCGCGTTCAGTAGCCGCGGCCAGCCGCGCTGTCCGTCGCATTACGGTAATGGCCACCAGCGCGGCCACGACGATCGCAAACGTATTGAGCAGTAGCATCAGCCAGCGGGTACGGTGATAGTCCTTGCGTGCAGCTTCTGCCGCAGTTTGTGACATTTCACGTTGTATATGAATGAGTGCATCCAGTTCCTTCACAAGTGATCGCTGCAATGGAATGGCTTCACGTTGCAGGACATCAAAAGCGAGAAAAGTATATCCGGCAACAGCTAGATCAACGGTACGCACCATGACCGGCTGATTAGCCCGAGTAAGCCGATCTATCCGTTCTAATACTTCATGTTCCTGTTGCCGTTGATTTAGGGTATTCAGTTCAAGTCGCACGCCCTGGTAAGCTGAACCAAACGCGTAAAAGCGCAGCATTTCCTGGTCTTTTTCAAAGGCATCGCCACTGACCACGATAGTTAGCATGGAAATGGCGCGGTCGCGCAGAATGTCGCGCATTTGGCTGGCCAGCCGACTTTTAACGCTATTTTCCTGCACAATCGATTCAAGATGCGCGTTAGTCGTGGACAGTCGATGCAGACCGAGTAGCGAGATTGAGCAGATCAGCACCAGTGCTAAGGCGAATCCTACCCCGACGGTCGAGGCAATTTTGCGCGGTAATTGGGCGATACGAGCGGACATGCTAAGGGGTCACTTCCACGCTGCCATCTTGATTCGCCACGCCCTGTACGACGCGTCCACCTGGCGTTTTTACCCGCACGAGATCACCGGGGGCTGCATTATTCAACGCCGTGCCTTCTTGCGATACTGTAAAAGTGGCTGTGCGGGTTTGCAACCGTACTTTTCGTCCAGACTGAATTACTGTTGCTAGGGTTAATCCACCGATTAAAATAGGTTGACCGGCTGCCAGCGGCCGATTCAGTCGTGCATTGGCCGGCATGGCTTTCGGATAAAGATCTGGTGATTGGGTGTACTCAATTTGGCGCAATTCAATATCTTCCGCTTGCAATTGTGCGCGTGCGGCAATCGGTCGCGTCGCAACCAAGGCAAAACCGAATAATCGACTCTGATAGGTCAGATAAATCGACCATTTTGCTGGCGCATCACAGCGCACGCCCAAGCTGCCACGCCCCCAGAATTGCGCACTGGCTGGCAAGAAAAATTGCGGCGCGTTGCAGGCGGGCAAGCGTTGGCGAGCATCAATCTCACCGACACTGATTTGAACGTCATTGCCGGGATGTGCCGTCAGTGCTTGCTGCATCAACCAGTCGCTTGCCTGCGCCCTGAGCTGAGGAATGTTAAGCAAGTTGCTACTTTTCGCAGTTTGCGCGGTGGCAGATGTAGCGAAAAGCGAAACGAGAGCGAAAAATAAAGGCAAAATAGCCGGTAAAGTAATATGCATGAAACCTACTCTTAGCGTTTTGAGCAAAACAGCCCAGTCCGCTATTTTCCCCTGACATTTAACATTCGTCATGAAACATCTCAATCATTCTGCTCAACAACAACCGTCAAATATTGCTCGTGAAGCAATCCGCCAACTCACTGCCAAGCGTTTGCAGCCAACGCCAGAAAATTTTCTCAAGGCTTACAACGAAGTCGCTGGCTTGCCCACGGACGTAGCTAATACAACAACAGCAGCCTCGCCCACGCCAGCTGCAGAAAATCGTAGCGAGCCCAAGTGGCCAGATTTGGTGCGCAGCCTGATTCGGCAATGGGATCTGCGCCAAAACGGACTAACGCCAGCCCGTAAAAAAGAAATGTTGGAGCGCGTACTGATCAATTTTGGTCATGATAGTTGCGTGTTGCATGAAAAGCTCAGCGCGTTGACCCAGTCTTGGTCACGTGGCGTTGACGATAAAGTGGAAATTGCCGGTACGGCAGATTTATCGGCACTCCCCGCGCAGGGTCGGCAAAACAGCGAAAGCGAGACGAATTCGGCTTTAAAAGTGGCGAATGGCATGCCAACAACAGAGACGCAACCTTTGTTGGGTGCGCTGGAGGCGAATCTGCGCCTGTTGGCGGAATCTTGTCAGGCACGCTGGCCTGCACTGGCCAAACGTGCCGATCAGCTGGCGTCTTCGTTAAGCGAGCGTAAACAGCTTGATGCCGAACATTACAAAATGTGGTCTTCACTCTGGAAGGATCTGCTGATTCATGTGGAAGATAACCATGAACTTGCGGTAGGCCTTAAACGGTTGATGGGGCTGCTGTTTTTGAATATTGGTGAACTCGTCGGCGATGAAGCCTGGCTTTCCGGGCAGTTGGTTGCCATGCAAAACCTGATGGCCGGCAACTTGCAAACCGAAGCCTTGCTGCAAGCCGAGCGGGATTTGCGTGAATTGGCCCATAAGCAGGGTGTGCTTAAAGGCGGCTTGGAAGAAGCGCGTTCACGCTTGAAAGACCTGGTTGCCACTTTCATCGACCGTGTTGGTGAAATGAGCCAGAGCGCTGATGGCTATCACACCCGCATCGGTGAATATTCCGAAAGGATCAGTCGGGCGCGGGACATTAGCGAATTAGGCGAAGTGGTGGGCGGTTTGTCGGCGGATATTGGCGGCCTGCGCGATGCTTTGCATGGCAACCACGCTGAATTAATTGCTGCCCGCAATCAGGCCGAACAGGCGGAACAACGTGTGCAAGAGCTGCAAAAAGAATTGACGCATGTGTCTAATTTGGTGCGCGAAGATCAGCTGACCGGCGCTCTCAATCGGCGTGGCATGGATGAAGCCTTTGAACGCGAACTCGCCCGCTGTCAGCGCTTGCAGGCCACTTTTTCCATCGGCATGCTGGATCTTGATCACTTCAAAAAGCTGAACGACAACCTCGGTCATCAGGCGGGGGATGAGGCCTTACGTCATCTTACGCGGGTAGTGCAGCATCTATTGCGGCCTACTGACACCTTGGCGCGCTATGGTGGTGAGGAGTTTTTGATTATGTTACCGAATACTTTGCTCGATGAAGCGGAGCAAGTCCTTAAGCGTATTCAACGCGAGCTGACGCGACAATTTTTTATGCATGACAATGAACGGGTTCTGATTACCTTCAGTGGCGGGGTCGCTACGCTAAAGCCGGGCGAGACGCAGGCCGCGTTGATCGCGCGTGCCGATGCCGCTATGTATCAGGCCAAACAACACGGTCGTAACCGGGTTGAGCGGGGGTAAGTGTGGACTGGTTGGCTGCAATCAGGGCTAATTTCCAGGTTCGACTTTTGCGTTTGATGGCGCGTTCGCGCTTGGCCGCCGCACTGCGACTGGCGGCGTTTTCAACATAAACCAAGCGAACCGGCCGCCGCGTGCGGGTGTAACGTGCGCCAAGAGGCGGGCCGGCGTTATGTTCGCTGACGCGACGTTCTACATCCGTGGTAATACCGGTGTATAGCGTCTCATCAGCGCACCATAACAGGTAAACAAACCAAGTCACTGCTTGCGTGCAGCTAGGCGTTTGAAGCAGTCCAAAATCTCATCCAGCTCGCTCCAAGCGGGTTTTACGTTGCTTAAATCAACGGGTTTGCCGCCATCTTTGTCAGATTGAAGCAGGGCACTATCAATCTGCACTACAAAACGATGCATGCGATTATGTAAATACACCGTCACTAGCCAAGCGGCAATAAACGGGAGCGGTGCCAAAATCAGCAAGACAATCATGACCAATTGGCGGGAATCATCAATGAATTGGTCATACTGCGTATCCACCGTAATGGCCCCCATAACCTCGCCGATTTTGGCGTTTTGATGGCAACCCATACAGCGTTTATCGGCCACTAAAGGATAGATATAGCGGCCACCTTTGGGGGTGGCAACTTCTAGCGGCTTGCCGGTACGCATGACTTTTTCCAGCTCAGGCGTGATCGGGTTTTGCTTGACTGGCCCATACAATTGATCGACCACTTCACCGCGGTAGAACTGAATGCGTAACGGCTCTCCGGCCAGTGATTTAGTGGTTTTTTCTGTAAAGGCAATCACTTGATCACGTTTCCAGCCTTGCAGCATCAGCTGATACATGTTTTCAAAAGTCAGCCTGGAAACGGTGGACGATTGCGAAAGCGCGGCACTTTGCATCATGCGTTCGCCAAAGCCAACAATTAACAAGTACACGCCAACTAACATAACTAGGGATACAACTGCTGCAACCAGCAAAATTACTTTATTTAGGGAATTCATGGGCTCTCTCCTCACGTGTCTATCCAATATTCATCGGCTTGATTAAAGTCATTGCGTGCAATGACCTTGATAGACTAGCGGAAATTAAGCCTCTTTTGTAAAGTGTTTACAAATCAGCGATCGGGTAGTTTTTTGCCGGGGTTAAGCAGGCCAAGTGGATCAAACACGGCTTTTACCGCCTGCATCATGGCCAAAGTTGAGGCATCCAGCTCGCGCCCGACATAGTGACGTTTTTCGCTGCCAATACCGTGTTCTCCGGATAGACTGCCCCCTAGCTCAATGACCGCATCAATCAAGGCGTCGCGACAGGCGCGCGCACGCGCCATTTCAGCGGCATCTTCGCTATGCACCATTAAATTGACATGCAAATTGCCGTTGCCGGCATGGCCAAAACTGACAATAGGCACGCGGTATTGCTGGCCAAGTGCATCAATGGCGTTCACCAGTTGCGCCAGATGCGCTACCGGCACGACCACATCTTCGTTAATTTTCAGCGGCGCAATTTTCTTCACCGCATGCGACAACGATTTACGCGCAACCCACAAACTGGCGATATCTGCCGCCGTAAAGCCACTTTGAATTTCCAGCAGGCCTTCCCCCTTCAAAGCTTGTTCCAGCGCGGCGATTTGCCGTGGTACATCTGCGGAGGAGCCGTCCGCCTCAACCATCAAGACAGCTTGTGTGCCTAATGCCAAACCATCGGCCGCGCCATAGTCACGCAGCGCTTCAATGGCGCGGTGATCCATGAATTCCAGTGCACTCGGCATGACCGCTTGCGTCATGACTCGACTAACGGCGGCGCAGGCGCTGGCGTTGCTGTCATAACAGACGCGTAAGGTGGCAACGCTTTCTGGTGCGGGAATCAGCTTTAATGTCGCTTCAGTAATAAAGGCGAGCGTACCTTCTGAACCAATCAGCAAACGGGTGAGATCGTAAGCGGTGGCATATTTAGTGGTGCGGCCGCCAACACGAAGTTCGCGCCCATCACCGGTGACGGCGCGCAAGCCGAGCACATGATCGCGCGTGGCACCATATTTGACGCAACGCGGTCCAGCGGCATTCATGGCGAGATTGCCACCGATTCGACAATAAGCCCCCGAGCCGGGGTCAGGTGCGTACATTAATCCAACGGTATTGGCCAGCGCATCAATATCGTCGGTTACCACGCCGGGTTCGACCACCATGAGACGGTTGGCCGCATCAAATTCAATAATACGCCGCATGCACTCAAAACTGACCACAACGCTGCCGGTTACCGGCATTGCACCGCCGACATTGCCTGAGCCTGCGCCGCGGGCGACCAGCGCCAAGCGGTGTCGATTGGCTAACTGCACAATCGCGACCACCTCTTCATGGCAGCGCGGGAATAACACCGCATCAGGCAAACAGGATTTTGGCGTTTCATCGCTGGCGTAGAGCGCGCGCGTTGCCACATCGAAAAATACGCGGTCAACGCCCAGCAAAGCCAGCCATTCAGATTCCAACATCGTACACACTCACCCCAGAGCAGGTTCTACCACTTCGGCGACACTCACCAAAGCATCACTATCGGCATAACGGCCATACACTTCTTGCACCGCAGCATCGTAGATAAAGCGATTGAATGCGCCGGCGAATTGTTCATGCATGGTGTGTTTCATCGCTTGTGTCATCACTTTATCCAGCGAAACGATGCGTTTGGCACGAATCACGCCGTCATCCGCATCCACCAGAATCATTTTGAATCGTGCGCGATCACCCGCGATTTCGTTGGGCAATTCACGCTGCACTTCCGGCACGAGATGGACATTGAACGCCACATCCGACCATTCGCACACGTCCTTGATCTTGTAGAGCAAGAAGGCGGCCGGGCCGTGCGTAAACAAGGCGACTTCCATCGGTTGCATGCGAAAACCCTCCACTTCCGCTTGCGTTGGGCTATTCCAGAACAAGATTAATTCGTGCGCGCCGCCGGTATAAGCATAACGCGCTCCTTCGTCGTAACGCGCGTGCTCTGGGCTGTAAACCTCACCAACCAGACGCAGGGTCATTGATCTTGCTCCGGCAATAGCGAGGCCAGCATGGAAACCATATCAGCATCAAAATCGAAGCCCAATTCCTGGCCCGGATTGATCGACAAGCCCATATCAGCGCCCATGCGTCGCACAATCCAGGAGACTTCGGTCAATAAGCCGCCGCTGTAATCGGAAAATTCATCGGTGAAGGATTTGGCCCGCTCGGGCGAAGAAAAAACGATGAAAACACGATTGCCTTCTTCATCCTCAATGACCAGCGGATCTGCCTTGGTCGATAGCTGAAAGCCGGCAATCTGATGTTTTTCATCACGAATTGGCATGAAAACCTGGTGATTGAGCAACTGACGGGCAAAATTTTCGGGTTCCAGATTGCCCTGTTCCATTTCGGATAAAAGGCGTTCAACTTCATTACGAGAGGCAAGAGGGGTCATGATATGGACTCAAGATATGAACTTAAGATAAGGCTTAAGATGGGGCTTAAGTTGGCTGCCAAAAAATAGGCTGCAAGCTGGGGAGAACGGACAGAATACCACCACGCTCCCCGGCTGCAACTACGGTGCAAAAAAGGCTTTTACTTTATCCATGAAGCCTTTGGCGCGCGGGTTATGCTTGCCTTCATGGCCGCTGCAGCAGGTGTCGAATTCGCGCAGCAATTCTTTTTGCCGATCCGTTAAATTGACCGGGGTTTCTACCACCACATGCGCCATCAAATCACCCGGTTGTTGGCTACGCACGCCTTTAATGCCCTTGCCGCGCAAACGGAACACTTTGCCAGATTGCGTCTCCGCCGGAATTTTGATGCTGGCATGACCTTCCAGCGTCGGAATCTCAATCTCGCCACCGAGTGCAGCCGTGGCAAAGGAAATCGGCATTTCACAGTGCAGATCATCGTGATCACGCTGGAAGACCTGATGCGCTTTCAAATGAATTTGCACATACAAATCACCGGGCGGGCCACTATTAATGCCGGTTTCGCCTTCGCCAGACAAACGAATCCGATCGCCCTCATCCACACCCGACGGAATACGTACCGACAACGTTTTGTGCTTTTTGATGCGACCTTCACCGTGACAATGTGAACACGGGTCGGTAATGACTTTGCCGCTGCCATGACAGCGCGGGCAAGCTTGCTGAACTGAGAAGAAACCTTGCTGCATGCGCACTTGGCCATGGCCACCGCATGTCGGGCAGGTGGTTGGCTCAGTGCCCGGCTTGGCACCACTGCCATGACAATGTTCACATTCCGTCAGCACCGGCACGCGAATTTTGGTTTCAGTGCCACGCGCGGCTTCTTCCAGCGTAATTTCCAGGTTGTAGCGCAGATCAGCACCGCGATAGACGTGCGAGCGTCCGCCACGACCGCCGCCAAATACATCGCCGAAAATATCGGAGAAGGCATCGGTAAAATCGCGGAAATTACCGGAGCCGGCACCTGCACCGCCTCCACCCACTGACGCATCAACGCCAGCATGACCATATTGGTCATAGGCGGCGCGTTTATTGCCGTCAGAAAGAATCTCGTACGCCAGTTTGGCTTCTTTAAACTTTTCTTCCGAAGCCTTATCACCCTGATTACGGTCAGGGTGATGCTTCATAGCCAGCTTTTTGAAGGCCTTTTTGATCTCTTCATCGGAGGCGGTTTTACCGACACCGAGAACTTCATAATAATCACGTTTACTCATTAGCAGGGTGTCCGTAGCGGAGAGCTAGTAACCAATCACTGCGCGCAGTCGGCGCGGTAGCTGGAATGATCCGCTTGCCGCGCCTGCCGCCCGCGCCTTATTTGTCTTTCACTTCCTCAAATTCGGCATCGACCACGTCATCATCTTTTTTGCCCGCTGAATTGCCCGCTGAGCCGGTATCCGCACCGCCAGCATTGCCGCCCGCTGCAGCCTGATCCTTGGCATAGACCTGCTCGGACAGTTTGTGGCTAGCTTCAGCCAAGGCTTCCGTCTTAGCTTCAATGGCCGCTTTATCGCCGGCTTTGATTGCCGCTTCAGTCTCGCTAATGGCGGTTTCAATCTTGGCCTTATCTTCAGCGCTTACTTTGTCGCCAAAGTCTTTCAAGGCTTTCTTGACTGAATGCACCATGCCGTCAGCCTGGTTGCGCGCACTGGCCAGCTCAAAGGCCTTGTGATCTTCCGCCGCATTGGCTTCCGCGTCCTGCACCATCTTCTGAATTTCAGCCTCGCTCAAACCGGAGTTAGCCTTGATGGTGATCTTGGCTTCTTTGCCTGTACCTTTATCCTTGGCGGAAACATGCAGAATACCGTTCGCGTCAATGTCAAACGTCACTTCAATTTGCGGCATGCCACGCGCGGCCGGCGGAATATCGGTCAGATTAAATTGGCCCAGGCTCTTGTTGCCAGACGCCATTTCACGTTCGCCTTGCAGCACATGAATGGTGACCGCAGTCTGATTGTCGTCCGCAGTAGAGAACACTTGATTCGCACGGGTCGGAATAGTGGTGTTTTTCGGAATCAGCTTGGTCATCACGCTGCCCAAGGTTTCAATACCCAGGCTGAGCGGCGTAACGTCAAGCAATAACACGTCTTTCACGTCGCCGCGCAAGACGCCACCCTGAATAGCTGCACCTACTGCAACCGCTTCATCCGGATTAACGTCTTTACGTGGATCTTTGCCGAAGAATTCCTTCACCAGCTCTTGCACCTTCGGCATCCGCGTCATGCCGCCAACCAAAATCACGTCAGCGATATCGGACACTTTGACGCCGGCATCTTTAATCGCAATTTTGCACGGCTCAATCGTGCGTTTCACCAGCTCTTCCACCAAGCTTTCAAACTTGGCGCGGGTGATTTTCATGACCAAGTGCTTCGGCCCAGACGCATCTGCCGTGATGTAGGGCAGGTTGATTTCGGTCTGCGTGTTGGAAGACAGCTCAATCTTGGCTTTTTCAGCGGCCTCTTTCAGGCGTTGCAGCGACAGAACATCGGCCTTCAGATTAACGCCTTGCTCCTTCTTGAATTCTTCGATGATGTAATCAATCAAGCGTTGGTCAAAATCTTCACCGCCCAAGAAGGTGTCGCCGTTGGTGGACAGCACTTCAAATTGATGTTCGCCATC
>CAYWXO010000089.1:0-6263 GCA_964462255.1 uncultured Thiobacillus sp.
CCGTTGCGGCCTGATGAACAAGGAGACTGAATATGTTTTCGCATAAGGCGCTAGAAAAGAACATCGGCTGGCTGATGGTTCTCACCTTTGTTGTTGTTTCTATTGGCGGTCTGGTTCAGATCGTGCCGCTATTTTTCCAGAAATCAACGACGCAAGCGGTTGAAGGGCTCAAGCCTTACGACGCATTGCAGTTGACGGGGCGTGACGTTTACATCCGTGAAGGCTGCTACAACTGCCACTCACAGATGGTGCGTCCGTTCCGCGCGGAAACCGAGCGTTATGGCCACTTCTCCGTCGCGGGTGAGTTTGTTTACGATCGCCCATTCCAATGGGGTTCGAAGCGGACCGGTCCTGACTTGCATCGCGTTGGCGGCCGTTATTCTGATGACTGGCATTACACGCACATGATGAATCCGCGTGATGTGGTGCCTGAGTCGAATATGCCGGCCTACCCTTGGTTGGCTGATGCTGCAGCGGATGCCGCTACCATCCAGAAAAAGATGACGGTGCTGAAAAACTGGGCCGGTCATCCTTATACGGATGAAGAAATCGCACAAGCACCGGAAATGTTGAAAGACAAGACCGAGATGGATGCGCTGATCGCCTATCTGCAAGTGCTCGGCACAAGCGCGCCCAAGGCCAAGTGATATGGACGCGGGCCTTCTCAGTTCCATCGTGACCGTCGTTTTCTTCGTGCTGTTTGTGGCCATACTGGTATGGGCATTTCACAAAGGCAACAAGAAGAAGTTCGAAGATGCTGGCAACCTCCCGTTTCAAGAGGATGCTAGCGAGGCCCGCAAACCGGATTGACCAGGATTTAATCCCCCCTTGGTCAATTCCATAAAGTCGGTTTATTAGGAGACATACATGATTGAAGGATATGCAGTACCTGACTTCATCAGCGATTTTTGGCATTACTACATTGCCATAATCTCTGCTGCCGGTATTCTGTTTTCGCTCTGGTTGTTGAAGAGCCAAAGCACGCACAAACTAGCCCCAGGCGAACAAGCTGAGGTGATGCATCCCACTTGGGATGGCGACTTGCAAGAGCTGAACAATCCATTGCCGCGTTGGTGGATGTGGATGTTCTACATGCTGATCTTATTTGGTATCGTTTACCTGGTTCTTTATCCTGGTATGGGTAAATTTCCTGGCACGTTGGGCTGGTCTTCTGCGCAGGAATGGCAAGACGAAAAGACCGCCGTGGATGCTGAATTCGACAAGGTGTTTCAGCCTTTTGCCAACATGGACTTGATGGCGGTAGCAGCCGACCCGACCGCCAAAAAGATGGGTGAGCACCTCTATCTGACTTACTGCTCGCAGTGTCATGGTTCGAGCGGGCAAGGCGGTGCAGGCTTCCCCAACTTGACTGACTCGCAGTGGTTGTTTGGCGGTACGCCCGAAGACATCAAGAGCAGCCTGGTCAATGGCCGCATGGCTGAAATGCCGGGTGGATTGGTCGGTGATGCACAGAGCGCCAAAGAAGTGGCTAACTATGTGCTGGCCTTGGGTGGCAAGTCTCACGACGCCAGCCTCGCATTGGTCGGCAAAGAGAAGTATGCCGCTTGTGCAGGCTGTCACGGTGAAGATGGTAAAGGCATGAACGCGGCCGGCTTCCCCAACATCGTTGACGATGCTTGGCAGTACGGCGGTAGCGAAGCGGCCATTATCGAAAGTATCGTCAAGGGCCGTAAGGGCGGCATGCCTGCACAGCTTGAGTTACTCGGCGAGAACAAGGTTCATCTGCTGTCGGCTTATGTGTGGGGCTTGGGTGGCGGTCAGCAACCTGCTCCCGTTGTGCCGGAACCCGTTGAGCCGGTTGCCGTTGAGCCGGTGGTAGAAGGCGCACCCGCAGCAGTGGCGAACTAATGTTGTATCGCTAGGCGTGGTTTAGGTATTAAAGAAGTTGACGGGGCTGGCCAAGTGGTGGTCGGCCCCGGAGTAAAGCCGGTTGTTGCAGCCGTCTTTACTCCGGGCGGTCCGAAAAAACTTTATTTATTTCTCAAATTTTCTGCAGAGAGCTCCTTCGCCGGATAAGAGCGATAGTGTTAGAGCGGGCCGAGTCTTACTAGAAAGGCAACACGTGGCTGATAAACCTCCCATTATCCCCATCATTAGGAATGAGGAAAAAGAACAAGAGCAATCGCTCTATGCGGTGCATCAGAAAATATATCCACGCGCCGTCACTGGGCTTTTCAACTACTGGCGCGTGGGCTTGGTTCTGTTTACCCAAATTCTGTTTTACGGTTTGCCCTGGCTAAGTTGGGACGATCGACAAGCCGTTCTGTTTGATTTGGGCGCACGCAAGTTTTATTTGTTTGATTGGGTTTTTTGGCCGCAAGATTTCATTTGGTTGGCCGCCATTTTGATTATTTCGGCATTAGCGCTCTTTCTCTTTACCGCCATTGCTGGTCGTTTATGGTGTGGTTATGCCTGCCCGCAAACGGTTTATACCGAATTATTTATCTGGATTGAGCGCTGGTTTGAAGGTGACCACAACAAACAGAAAAAACTGACTGAGGCCCCGTGGTCAGCCAACAAATTGCTGCGGCGTGGCGGTAAGCATGTCACCTGGGTGCTCCTTTCGCTGTGGACCGGTTTCACTTTTGTCGGTTATTACACGCCAATTACTGAACTCGGTGCATCGTTCATTGCTTGGACATTGGGCCCATGGGAGACCTTCTGGATCTTCTTTTATGCTTTCGCTACCTGGGGCTTTGCCGGCTTTATGCGCGAACAAGTCTGTAAATACATGTGCCCCTATGCACGCTTTCAAAGTGTCATGTTTGATCAAGACACACTGATTATTACCTACGACTACAAACGAGGTGAATCGCGTGGCACGCGCAAAAAAGGCGCTGATTACAAGTCTGCCGGGTTAGGCGATTGTGTGGATTGCGGCATTTGTGTGCAGGTGTGTCCAACGGGTATTGATATTCGTAACGGACTGCAATACATGTGTATCGGCTGCGCGGCCTGTGTTGACGCCTGCGATCAGGTTATGGACAAAGTGGGTTACCCGCGTGGCTTGATTCGTTATTCCACGCAAAATGCCATTGATGGTAAATATACAGATAAAGAAATTGTTAAGCATACGCTGCGGCCACGCACGTTGGCCTACACGTTTATCTTGACGGCGATTTGCGTGGCCTTCGTTTATACGTTGGCGAATCGGGTACCGTTGCGCGCCGATGTTTTGCGTGATCGCCTTGTCCTTTCCCGGTTGGCCGAAAATGGGCAAACCGAAAATCTGTATCGCTTACAAGTGATCAACATGGACAGCCGACCACATCGTTACCGCATTTCTGTCAGTGGTATTGATGGATTGCAGATGATGAGTGGTGAATCTGTCGATATCGCGGCATTAGGCACAGAAAACGTCAACGTCGTTTTACGCCTGGATAGCAGCCAGTTGAAACGTCCCAGCCAGCCAATTGTATTTACGCTCAGGGCTGAAGACGACAGCAGTATTGTGCGTGAAGCCAAATCCAGTTTCCTTAAATAGGGGGTCAATATGACTGATGAAGTACTGCAGCGCGCGTGGTGGAAAGAACCGATGGTCTGGTTGGTTGCCGGTTTGCCGATGACCGCGGTTATCGCCAGTTTTATCACTTACTATATCGCCGCGAGCAATCCGGATACCTTGGTTAATGCCGGCTACCAAAAAGTGGGCATGACACCTGACAAGGATACTTCGCGCGAACAACGCGCCGCGCTGCTGGGCATCAAAGGCGAATTGCAGGTTGTGGAGGGGGTGGCGACCTTGAGATTGGCCGGCAACACCACTGCAATGCCGGCACAACTTGAGTTGCTGCTGTTGCACCCCACGCAATCAACGCATGATTTGCGCATTACATTACATAGCATTGAGGCGGGTCAATACCGCGGCGAGATACCCGCTGATCTTTCCGGGGGGTCTACAGGTAGTTCTACGGGTAATTTTTCTAGCAAGTGGCAATGGATTCTGGAGCCGGATGACCGGACTTGGCGCTTGGCTGGACGGATGAAGATGCCTATTGTTGGCATCATTAAGCTGGGCGGCTAATCAGTAAGTACTATGAGTAAGTAATTAACTCTTAACACACCACCGTAAGCGTAATTTTAAAGGAGATTAAAATGGATAGCGTTGTAATGAAAGAATTGTTTGGTTCGGATATTGGCCTGTTAAGCCTGTTTACCATCGGATTTCTGATTGCTATGGGCCTGTTCTTGTGGTTCAAGCTGACACAGAAATCCAGAGAGGGCGGCAACTGATTTTCTTGTCGTTTCTCGCTTGTTGTTTTATTACCCAAAGGGCCGACTACGTGTCGGCCTTTTTGCATTTTTTGCGCTACTATGCTGCGAATACGTCGTGCAAGAATAGAACTCTTGCGCAGCCGTTTTCACGGCCATCGTGCCAATTCTGCTCCTCCATTCTGCTCCATCATCGTTGAGATAAGACCATGCAACACGTCGTGACGACTTCAATTCAGCCCAAAATCATATTGGCGATTTCGTTGATATTCATCGCGGTTTTGTCCACGTCAACCTGGATGACGGCCAATAACGAAAGTGCCTTGGCCAAGGATATTGCTTTAGATAAAGCATTGGTAATGTCGCACTCTTATTTTGATGGTATCAATACCATGATGTTGACCGGAACCATGGATCAACACGAAGAGCTCCGCAAAAAATATCTCTCTACGCCCGGTGTCCGCGAGATTCGTGTTGTGCATACCCCTGGCAAACTAGATGGGGTCACAACCTTGCCGGCCCCGCCGCAAGATGCACTGGATGAGCGCGCCATTAAGGGTGAGCAGGTGAAAGAATTCAATGAAGATGCGAGCGGTCGCTATGTCACGGTTCTAACGCCACTGCTGGCCAGCGCAAATCACATGGGCACCAATTGCCTGACCTGTCATCAAGTCGAGCAAGGCACTGTATTAGGTGCGGTGCGCATGTCTTATTCGCTCAATGAATTGGATCGTGAATTCCGCAATAATTTGCTGATGGTGGCGATAGCTAATCTGGTTTTATCTATTATGGGTATCGCCTTACTTGTTATGTTGTTGCGCCGCATTGTGATTTTGCCGTTAGTTAAAATGCGAGCTTCGATGCGCAGCATTGAAGAAAATTCCGATCTCACGCAAAGACTCCAGGTCAATAGCAAGGATGAAGTCGGCTTCCTGGCGCAGACCATAAACAGCATGTTGGAAAAATTTGGTGCCAGTCTCAGTTTGGTCACCACCACTTCGACGCAACTCAATAGTGCGGCGGATCGAATTTCGCATGCTTCGACGCAAACCGCCGACGCGGCCAATCAGCAATTGGAAGAAGCTTCCTCGACTGAACGTTCGATTCTTGAGCTTATGGCGATCGCATCTGAGGCAGGCAGTAGCGCGGCGCGGACGGCGGAGGCTTCGGTTGATGCTGATCGCGAGGCGGGTAAAACAACACAAACGACGCGTGATGCCATCACTGGCATTCTTTCGCTCGTGCAAGAAATTCAGCAGGCAGCACAGGTGATTGAAGCCCTGGATCAACGCAGTCAGAACGTCAGCGATGTGCTTGATGTGATTAAAAGCATTGCTGAACAAACCAACCTGCTTGCGCTTAATGCTGCTATTGAAGCTGCGCGTGCTGGTGAAATGGGACGCGGCTTTGCTGTAGTGGCTGACGAGGTGCGTAAGCTGGCCAATATGTCACACGAATCGACGCGTAGCATCGAGGAAATTGTGCAGCAATTGCGTCAAGAGGCGCAACGTGCGGTGCAAGTGATGCATGCCGCGCGCGAAACGGCTTCTCGACATAGCGATGCGTTAAGTAATTCGATGGGGGGGTTGGATCAAATTGTGACGCGCGTTAAAGATATTCGTGAATTGAATGCACAAATGGAGCAATCGGTGCGCTCGCAATCGGAATTGACGGAGAACGTCGATCAACGTGTGTCAACTATTGGTCGTATTGCGCAACGCACGGCCAGTGAGGCGCTGGAAACGCATGATGTCAGTCAAGAGTTGGTGACCTTGGCGCATGAACTCAATGAATTAGTTCGCCGCTTCCGTTTGCCATAAGTTTTCCGTAAGTTTTCCATAAGGCAGGGCAAATAAACCGTGCTTCGCCCGCTGATCAAACTCCTGCGCCTGGGTGGCCTTATCGTTTCCGGGCTGGTTCTGGCGCTGTTTTTTTATCCGGGCATGGATCGCGCCGCGCGGGATCGTAAGCTGATGGCTTGGGCAAGCCGTTTGATGGCTATTCTGGAAATTGATGTGCAGGTTTGCGGA
>CAYWXO010000089.1:6363-11559 GCA_964462255.1 uncultured Thiobacillus sp.
AGTTTTAGTGGCGAATCACGTTTCCTGGTTGGATATTCATGTATTGCATAGCCTGTTGCCGGCACGCTTCATTTCCAAAGCTGAAGTCCGTCATTGGCCATTGTTGGGGCGGTTAGCGTTGGCTGCGGGCACGCTATTCATTTCGCGCGAGAAAAAATCGGATGCGATTCGGGTTAACCAAGCGATGGCCGCTGAATTGCAAGCGGGCGAGTGTTTGGCTTTTTTTCCTGAAGCAACGACTACGGATGGGCGCGGATTGCGTCCATTTTTTCCTTCCTTGTTTCAACCGGCGGTTGACGCTGGCTGTTCGGTGGTTCCGGCGGCCATACGTTATTTTGACAAGCAAGGCGAGCCGTGTCTGGCCGCCGCTTATTACGGCGAGATGACCTTGTTGGCCTCGATATGGCGCATTGTGCGAATACCGGGCCTGCGGGTGGAAATCACCTTTTTGCCTGCTTTGACCGCTCAGGGAATGCATCGACGCGAATTGGCGAAACAAGCCGAGGCGGCGATTCGAGCGGCATTAGGCTTGGCGGCTTAGGTTTTTAAGGGGCGCTGCGTGCAATGCAAGCCACTTGAAAATACTGTTCATCTTCCAAACGGAATGCGGTTAGCGCCCCACCCCAGAGGCAGCCTGTATCCAACGCGATGACATCATCGCGAATAAGTAAGCCCAGCGTTGACCAGTGACCAAATAAAATACGCACCGCACGATTAGCCCGACCGGGAAAATCAAACCACGGCGTTAAGCCAGCGGGCGCGGAATCAAGCCCCAATTTATGCTGAAACTCCAAGCTGCCATCCGCGTGTAAATAACGCGATCGCGTCAGGGTGTTGGCGATAAAACGCAGCCGATCTTGCCCTTGCAATTGCTCGGACCAGCGTATGGGTTGATTGCCGTACATTTGCGCTAAAAATTCGCGCCAATTGGCTCCACGTAAGGCGGTTTCCAATTCACTGGCCAAGGCTTGCGCTTGTTCGGCGCTCCAGGTTGGGGCCAAGCCGGCATGTAACATCATCCAGTCGCCGGCACGATGTAACAGCGGGCGATGCCGCAGCCAGTTCAATAAACTATTGCGATCAGGGGCGGCCAGAATCATGTTGAGCGTGTCTTTGCGATGCGCGGGCACAAACCCTTCCGCAACGGCCAGCAAATGCAGATCATGATTGCCGAGCACGGCAACGACGCAATCATCATGCGCTTGGCACCAGCGCAGTACAGCAAGCGAGTTTTCACCGCGATTGACTAAATCACCGGTAATCCAGAGCTGATCTTGCCGACGATCAAAATTGACTTTGCGTAACAGGGCTTCCAGGGCGGCGTGACAGCCTTGAATATCGCCAACGACGTAGGTGCTCATGTTTCTACCTCGGAGCCTTGGAGTGCCATCAAAGGTTTCATCGCCGTTAATAAATTGGCGAACAATTGCGGATGTTGCTGTTCTTGCGTGGCCAGGAGTTGTTTCATCTGCATGCGTTGCATCGGCATGGCGAAACAGGCTGGGCAGTTTTCAAAGATGACCGGTAAGGCCGCGTTTTTGGCGAAATCGCGTGTTTGTCGTTCGCGTGCATAGATGAGCGGCCGGATGACGCGCACGTCGCCGGCATCGTTTAGATAATGCGCTTGCATGGTGCGGAGTTTGCCGCCAAAAAAGGCGCTCATTAAAAAAGTCTCCGCCAGGTCGTCGAGGTGTTGGGCTAGCGCCAGCACGTTGTAGCCATGTTGCCGCGCTTGCGCGTAGAGAATGCCGCGCCGCATGCGCGAACAATAGGCACAAAAAGAGCTGCCTTTCATGTGTGTTTCAGCTTGTTCGAGGATCGGTTGCGCTTCGTAGAAATAGGGCACATGCAACGCGGCAAGATAGTCTTTCAACGGTGAAGGGTCATATTCCGGCGATTGCGGATCGACCGTACAGGCGGCCAACTCGAATTTGATCGGCGCTTTGGTCTGCAAGTGCAGCAGGATATGCAACAAAGACAGACTGTCTTTGCCGCCAGAAAGGCCCAGTAGCACACGGTCGCCGTCGCGAATCATGGCGTAATCGCCAATCGCGCGGCCGGCCGCGCTGACCAGCGAGCGTGATGGGGTGATAGGGGCTGGAGCGGTCAAGGCTGCACTGCGGGCTGCACTGCGGGTTGCACCGCGGGTTGTGCCGCAGGTAGCGCTTGGTTCAGGCTGGCCAGAAACTTCGCGGCTGGCTCGTAACCGACAACGCGATAAGCGATTTCAGTGCCGGCGGTGTCGAAGAAAACAATGCCGGGTGGGCCAAACAACTTAAAGCGGGCCAACAAAGCTTTGTCGTCGGCATTGTTGGCGGTGACATCGGCCTGCAACAACACTACGTCTTTAAGCTTGGCCTGTACGGCGGCATCGGTGAAGGTGAAATTTTCCATTTCTTTGCAAGACACACACCAATCAGCATAGAAATCCAGCATCACCGCGCGACCTTTGGCGTTTGTAATAGCTGCATCCAGCTCTGCAATGCTTTTGACGCGCTGAAACACGAGGTGAGGTGAGGATTCTGCCGCGCCGATGCCGCCTTTGAAAACTGACAACGGTTGTAATAAATCGCGTCCGCCGCCAAGCGCGCCGAGCAGCAAGGCCATGCCGACAATCAGCGCCATGATACCGATGCCCTTCCAGAAGCGGGCATAACCTTTGGCATTAACGGCCAAGGGTTCCATTGCATGCAGGAACATGGCAGAAATGATCAACAATGCGGCCCACAACAGCATCTGCACGACTGCGGACAGTAGCGGTGACACCAGCCAGATGGCCACGGCTAGCAAGGCGACGCCGAAGAAGCGTTTCACCGCATCCATCCAGCCGCCGGCGCGCGGCAATATGGCCCCTGCTGATAGACCAATTAATAGCAGCGGCACGCCCATGCCTAAAGCGAGCGAGAACAGGGAAACGCCCCCTAATACGACATCGCTAGTTTGACTGATGTAGAGCAATGCGCCGGCCAACGGAGCGGCGACGCAGGGGCCGACGATCAACGCAGAGATGGCTCCCATGACAAAGACGCTGGTAAATCGACCGCCTTGAATGCGATTGCTGGCTTCCGTAAAGCGGCTTTGCAGAAAGCTGGGCATTTGCAGTTCGAAGAAGCCGAACATCGACATGGCCAAGGCAACAAAAATGGCCGCGCCCGCGCCCAACGCCCAAGGATTTTGCAGGGCGTTGGAAATCAGCGTGCCTGATAGTCCGGCCGCTACACCGGCCATCGCGTAAGTGACTGCCATGCCGAGCACATAAGCGAGGGACAGCAAGAAGCCTTTGCGTTTGGTGATTTGTTGACCTTGGCCGACGATGATGCCGGACAAGATGGGAATCATCGGGAAGACGCAAGGCGTTAGCGAGAGCAACAGGCCAAAACCAAAGAAACTGATAATCACCAGCCAATAATTGCCGCCTTGCAGGATGGCGGTGACACGGCCGGTATCGGAAGTGTCGGTGGGGGCTGAACTGGCGGCAGCGGCGGGCGTGGCCACGGTGGCGGCCGTCGCTGTTGAGGGGGCGGCCGTGACTGCAGCAAGATTAACGGTCAACGTTTGCTCTTGCGGTGGGTAACAAATGCCGTTGTTACTGCAGCCCTGATGGGTGGCTTCCAGGGTGAGCGTCTGGCCAGCCTGCACTGCGCCGGCTAAGCGAATGACAGCGGTGAAAGATTCCAGATAAACCGCCATTTTGCCGAAATTGGGGTCAATTTTTTCCTTGGCTGGGGGCAGATCAAGGCCGGCAAGGGTGATGCCGGCGGGGCTGCTGACGGTGAAGCCGATTTTGTCCTGGTACAGGTAATAGTCTTTGGCGATGGTGAAACGGGCGTCAATATGGCCGTCACTGCGCGCGCTTAAAGTCAATTTAAACGCTTCTTCGGGCGATAAAAATTCGGGCTCTTCATCGTCGCCACCGGTGAAACTGCTTGCCAGAGACTTCAATCGCGCCAGTACTTCCGGGCTTTGATGTTGCATCGGGGCGGGGGCGGGGGTTGCTGCCGGCGTGCTAACAACATTGCCAGCGGTATTGCCAACAACGCTGCCCGCAACATTGGCCACGCCTTCCTGCGGTGGATAACAGACCCCGAGATCGGCGCAGCCCTGGAATTCGGCTTTCAGCGCAAACGGTTTCGGCTTGCCGTCGGCGTAGGTAACGGGAATGCGAATTCGCAAGTCACCGCGATACGTTTCAACGTTGCCAAAAATTTCATCCTTTTTCATTTTGCCGGCAGGCATGACCGCGCTGCCTAGCTTGATGCCGTTGACACTGTTATCCGCGCTAAATTTGATTTTGTTGCGGTACAGGTAATAGCCCTCCGCAATCTTGAAACGGGCTTCGATTTTTCCTGGTTCAATTAATTGAGCGGAATAAACAAAGGCAAGTTCGGGTTCCAATAACTCCGCGTCCGCATGGGCAAGCGAGACGAATGGAAGCGAAGCAAATTGCAGCGAACCAAATGGCAGTGAAGCCAATAGCAGCGCGAGGGCGAACAAAAAGCGCATGGTCAAACTCCGTTCAATTCTGATGGGCTTGGGTGGATTTTAGCTTGGGTGGATTCACTAACCCAACGCAAGTATTCGGGCAGGCCATGGATGTCCAAGGCAATGATTTCCGGCAGGTCATAAGGATGATTTTGACGTAGATAAGTTTCAACGGCAGGATAAAGCGCGGCGGTGGTCTTGATGAAGAGTGGAATTTCGCCCTCTACCTGTGTTTTGCCTTGCCAGCGGTAAACGGATTGACACGGGGCGAGTACGTTCACACAGGCGGCAAGTTGCATCTCAACCAGATTTCTGGCCAGTTTTCCGGCAATATCCGCGTCAGGAAGTGTGGTAAGTACGAGACAAAATTCGGGCACGGAGAAATGAGATGAGATTAGCAATACCGGCGATTATAGCTGTCGCCATTCCAGCCTTGGAAATAGTGGGCATCTACTTGGTCGGCAGTCGCATTGGATTTGGCTGGACGCTGCTGTGGTTGCTGGTTGCTATTTATGTCGGCATGCGGCTTATTTTGGTCGAACGGGTGTTGTTTTTGCCGCGTCTGCTGCAAGCGGTACAACAAAATCAGTCTCCTTTTCCGATGATTTGGGCCAGTGGACGCCGATTTTTTGCCGGCGTATTACTGATGATCCCCGGCCCTTTTAGCGATGTCATCGCCTTGCTGCTTCTGCTTTGGCCTGGCACGCGATCTGC
>CAYWXO010000089.1:11659-13007 GCA_964462255.1 uncultured Thiobacillus sp.
GATTCTGCGTACGATTCTGCGTACGATTCTGCCAATACCGCGGAAGCGGATCCCCGCACTGGCCGCACCCCGCGTGCCTCCATGCCACATTCGCACACCGACCGAAAACCAAGCGCTGAAGTCATTGAAGGCGAATTTCGGCGCGAAGATTAAATTTTGGTTACAAAGGGTTAGTCCAATTGCGCCTTCAAATGGCGCAATGCGACCAGTGATGCGGCCGCAGCCGGAATGGCGACCAGAATGCCGACGAAGCCAAATAATTGGCCAAACGCCATTAAAGCAAAAATGACCGCGACCGGATGCAAGCCGACGCGCTCGCCTACCAACCACGGCGTTACCGCCATGCCTTCCAGTAATTGACCGACGGCAAAAACCGCCCAGATCGGCCATAAACCCGCCAATGAGCCGAATTGTGCCAAGCCCGCTAACGAACCGAGCAGCAGACCGACCACTACGCCCAGATAAGGCACAAACACCAAAATGCCGCTAATTAAACCGACGGCTAGCGCATAGTCCAAGCCGACTAACCACAGTGCAAAACTATAAAAAATGCACATCACCAGTATCACCAGCACTTGGCCACGCACAAATTCCGACAAGATGCTGTCAATTTCGCGGGCGATCGCGAGGGTTTTGGGTTTGAGTGGCTCTGGTATCCAGTCCGCTAAATGCGTAACGATGCGATCCCAATCACGCAACAAATAGAACAGCACCACCGGCACCAGCAGCAAATTGGCGATAAAGCCCAGAATAGCCAGCCCGCTATCGGTCAGCCTGGGTAGATAACGCGTCAGTTGTGATAATTCGCTGACGTGTTGCTTCAGCCAAACCATGACTTGTTGCTGATCATTCATTAAGTCGATGTGGAATGTCGCGTTTAGCCAAGGCAGAAGGGTCTGGCTGCCCCATTCCACCACTTTAGGAATTTGCAGCATCAGCAAACGTGTTTCAGCTTGCACCAGCGGTGCCAAAATCAGTGCCAACAAAACAAAGATCATGAGCAGACCGAGCAACACCAGCACGGTGCCTGCAGTGCGATTCAGTTTGTGCAGTTCCAGGCGATTTACCAGCGGATCGAAAAGATAGGCAATGGCCGCGGCCAGAATGAACGGGGCCAAAATTGGCGATAACAAATAAATCAAATAAGCGCCGGCCCCGCCGACGGCCAAGTAAGGCAACCATCGGCGCGTGGGCGGCGTGGGCGGTGAGGGTGGCAATGCGGTGGGGGGCGTTTGGCTGTCCATGTGGGCAAGAATAGCACCGTTTTTTCAGCGTTGACGCATGAACAGCGCCCCCCTGAAAGCGCAAGGGTTTGAAGGCCGAGTAAAAAATATTGTTTCGCGAAAAC
>CAYWXO010000090.1:0-12987 GCA_964462255.1 uncultured Thiobacillus sp.
AGGCTACCCCCTCTTTATCACAGGGTTCCTTGTACTCCTTTAGTATTGGGGCAATTGACTGGCCATTAATTTCAATTCTGTCATTACAGAAGCAGACAAGACGCAATAAGCCCCCCATACCTTTTGAGCTTAGGGTGTTAACAATGCCCTGTGCTAGAGAGTCGGCATCTTCAACTGTGCAAGCAATGCAAATTCGTTTGGGGGTTTCTTCTTCAAACTGAGCTGCAAGCGTTAACCCTAGACTTTCACCGAGACGCAACAATGCGCTTCGATACGGCTCAGGAGTGGTGTTTGGATCTGCTAATACAGACAAATTCTGACGGTCATCTTCAGTAGCAAATATAGTGAAGTTCCTCATGGCAGATATTCCTCTAATTCTTCAAAAGTTGCAGGCTGATGTTTAGCGATCTGATCTTGAAATCGGTTAAATGACTTAGATTGGCAATCCTGAGCAAAAACTCCACATACGAAGCTTCCGTTGCGAAACGAACACTTCCATTTGAAGAACCCTTTGAAAATACTATAAGAGAAATTGTCAATTGCTGCCAAAGCATTTTTGAAGTCGCCGTTTAATCTATCTTCCAGTTCTTTATCGGGAACAAACAGGCGGATTAACATGGGTGGCGCGAAGTCGCCTCGGTCTGCGAGGGGTCCGAGCGTTCCCGCCGCGAGCAGCCCAAACACCGAGCAGGATAGTTAACACTTCAGAAAGTTCTTGGGCGTTGGGGCTTTCGTGCTTGGAGAGCCAAGCAATAGCTTTCATGGTCTCAGGCCAGGTATAGCATAGTAAATTAGTTGTTTCCGCCCATGGAAACCAACGTACTTCAGCCGCGCCAGAAAGAGATGCCGGAATTGTCGCTTGAAGGGATGCGGAGCATTTCGCGTCCGAAGTAACTAGTGCAATTTTTGGGGGTGGTAGGCCGGCTGCCTTAGAGATCACCAACTGCCTTTCAAAGTCGTCGGTGATGCTTTTTTTACCCCGCCCCCAAATTATATTTGGTGAATTTTTTAGCTGGAAGCATTGCTCGATGGTGTTTCCATCCTCTCGAACAACTAGGTCATCAACGAAGTACATCGGTGCTTGTGCTTCTAAATTGACCCCATCACAGAGACCGTTCAATCGGTAAGCTTGCTCGGCAATGAGGGTCACGGCGAAGAGATCTTCATATCGAGTCCCTTTTTCACCACTCACCCCACCTGTGTGCTTGCGTCGCAGGTAGGTGACCGCTTCAGCACCAAACTGTTGAAAAACAATGCATTCACGGGGGTTGGAGGAAATTATGGCGGTCATGCGCTTGTTCATAGCTAGGGGCAGAGGAGTGTAAATCACTCACCACCAGCGCGCAAAGCTAGCGCCGCTTTCGCTTCGCTTCCGTACAATGCGCTCCCTTTTCTGTAGATGGCCGAATTCATGAACATTATCGTCAACGAAGCGTTGAAAGCGTATATCGATCCGCTGACGCCGGAGGAGTACGAGGCGCTTGAGCGCAGCATTTTGGCCGAGGGTTGTCGCGATGCGTTGGTGTTGTGGGGCGAGATTCTGGTGGATGGCCACAATCGTTATGCGATCTGTCAAAAGCATGATTTGCCGTTTCAAACCTTGCAAAGCACGCAGTTTCAGTCGATGGAAGATGTGCATTTATGGATGATCGACCAGCATTTGGGTCGGCGCAGTGTGTCGGATTTTCAGCGCGGTATATTGGCGCTGCGTAAACGCGAGATTGTGGCGGAGCGACAAGCGCGTGCCTTGGCCAGCGCCAGCGCAGACAGTGCTGATGTGCCGTGGGATGAATCGTTTTCCGACGCGCCGGTCGCTGCGGTGCCGGTCGCGCCCAGTGCTGCGCTGCCAAAGCGCGAAGATTTCGCCAAGGCGGCGCGTTTGACTAACAGCCAGATGGGGATGATTGAAAAAATCCAGAAGCAAGCCGCGCCGGAAGTGGTGGCAGCGGTGAAGTCGGGGGTGATTTCTATCAATGCGGCGGCAGCCGTGGCCAGCTTGCCGGAAGACGAGCAAATAGCCGTGGCCAACGCCGGCAAGGATGAGCTGAAACTGGCCGCCAAGCGTGTGCGCGAAGCGAAGCGCAAACCACGCGAGGCGGTGGCAGGTGCGGTGGCAGGTGGGTCTGCTGCCCCAGTTTCAGAGCTAGCGGAGGACAGCGCAGCAGCGCAAGTACAAGCCCTGCAACAGCGCGTCGCCGAGCTGACCGAGGAAAATGAAGCATTGCGTCAGCAGCTTGCCGAGTTGCGCGCGCGCGCTTCTTACTAAATTCCTCGCCAATAACTCCCTTACTCCGAAAACCCCAGCCGTGCTGAAATTCTTTGCGCGGCAGCTTGCAGTACAGTTACCCAGTCTAATTGGCGGCGTTCAATCGGGGCGGAGACTGACAGCCCGGCTACTGCGGCTCCACTGGCATCTCGAATCAAGGTGCCGATGCAGCCGACGCCTAATTCGGCTTCTTCGTCGTCGAGGGCATAGCCGCGGGCGCTGCAAATGCCAATGTCTTCCAGCAAGGCTTTCACTTCGTGGCGAGTATTGGCGGTATAAGCGGGTAAATGTGTTCGCCGTGCGTAATCGCGGGTGGCCGCGGCACCGGCTTCGCCCAGCATCAATTTGCCGACTGCGGTGACGTGCAGCGGCGCGCGGCTGCCGATGAGCTGTTCCACCCGCATCATGCGATTCGGCGTAACGCGTTCTACGTAAACCATTTCATCGCCTTGGCGGACTGTGAGATTAATGGTTTCGTTGATTTGATCGCGCAATGCTTCCATTTCGGGGCGGGCGATGGCGCGCACATCCAATCCAACCCGCACTTTTGCGGCGAGTTGCAATAAATGTGGGCCGAGTAAGTACAGGCCGACTTCGTCGCGCGTGACAAATCCATGCTGAATCAGCGCCGCCAAAATGCGAAACGAGGTGGAAGGATGCAGCCCGGTATCGGCGGCAAGATATTTCAAAGTGGTGCCGCTTTCCTGCGTCGCCAGCGTATCCAGCAAGGCGGCCATGCGATCAATCACTTGAATGGGGGAAATTTTCTCTGTGTTCATATTTCACATTATGAAACATAAACTGCATTGTGAAAAGTTGATTGTTTCGGTACAGTTCATCCCATCCTCAATTAACCGCCTAACTGGCAGGAACGTCACCATGACTGCAACCACGCAAACGCAAACACATACGCAAGCCCCCGAATTTTGTGCCGGCATTCAACATTTCGGTGCCGCGTGGCCGAAATTTGATGAACTGGCCGCCGCGCCCGCCATTGCCGAAGGCGCAAAAGCGATTGCCAATGCCAATGCGCCTGCTGCCGCCTATCAAACCCTGTTGGCGGCCGATGCCCTGCGTTATTTGACCTTGCAAATTTGTGGTGCCAAAGCCTCGGGGCATCCCGGTGGTTTTGCGTCTAGTGCAGAGGCTTATGCGGCCTTGGTGATGCTGGGTCATACCAACATCGTGACCGAAGTTGGGCACCATGCGCCGGGTTTCTATTCCGCAATGTTCCTGGATCGTTCGCTGGAAGAGATGGGCATTCATACCGTGCAAAATCTGCGTGACCGTTTCCGTGAAAAGCACGGCCTGCTGGGTCATTTGTCCGGTGCCATTCCTGGCTTGCTGGCACCGGCTGGGCCGCTGGGGCAAGGTCAACATTTCGCCATGGCGGGTGCGCTGTTGCATCCTGGCACCTTATTCCCAGTCACCATTGGTGATGGCGGCATGGGTGAGCCGTACATTCTTAACTCGATGATGCACTTCAACACCGCCTACCCGACGGTGACTAATTTCTTGCCGGTGCTGGTTTGGAACGGTTATAGCCAAGAACATCACTCCATGTGTACCACTTGGAGTAATGATGAGATGACCGCCTATTGGAAGGGGCATGGCTTTGAGAATGTTTACTTAGTCGATGCGAAGAATTTTGATGATCAAGCGCAAGCCGGCGCTTATGTCGATAGCAGCTTGTTCTCGTTTGAGCAGCGTTTGGCCTTTGCCGCCGCCGTGTTGCAAGCTGCCGATGCCGCCGCCAAGAGCGCGCTGGGTGGGCGTCGCACGGTGATGATCTTGAAGCAGTTGAAAGGCACCGGCGTGCATCGCCTTGGCGCAAAAGCGCATAACTTGTATCCGGCGGATACCTTAGACGCAGAACACATTGTGAGTGGTTTGCAGCGGCGCGCCTTAACGCCGGCCGCTTGGCAAACCGTGCGTGACAACTTTAACCGCGCCGGTGGCGGAGCTGCTGCTAAAACCGTAGTGACAGAACATGTGCTAGAGATTGCAGCGTTGCCGAAGTTGCCGCTGCAGGTCTTCCAGCCGGGGGAAAAGCAGGTGCCAGCGACCGCTTTTGGCGCACTGGTGGCGGCGGTGGGACAGGCGGATGCCCGCTTTGTGGTGACCAATGCCGATGGCAACGAAGCCAGCGCCATGGCCAATATCAACGTAGCGTTGAAGATTCGTCACCCGGTGGAAGATAGCCTGTATCACCAAGGGCCGGCCGGTCAGGTGTATGAGCCGTTGAATGAAGATGCCTGCGCCGGCTTGGCGGCGGGTTTGGCATTGTTTGGCTCGCGTTCCATCTGGTTGTCTTACGAGAGTTTTGCCATTAATGGTTGGCCTATCGTGCAAACGGTGACGCAAGCGATGGCCGAACTGCGCCGCAAAACCCCCTCTTTTGTCTGCATGTTTACTGCGGGCGCGCTGGAACAAGGCCGCAATGGTTGGACGCATCAACGGCCGGAGATTGAAAACTACTTTGCTGCCCAGATGCGTAATGGCAATGTTTATCCGCTGTTCCCTTGCGATGCAAACCAGATTCAAGTTGCTTATGACTGGGCGTTAGGCACCTTCAATAAAGGGATTGCGATTATTGCTTCTAAATCACCGTTGCCGGTTTACACGACGATGGAGCAAGCGCGTGCCGGCATCGAACGCGGCGCAATCACGCTGTATGAATCGGCCAGCGGCAGCAAGCGTGTGGTGTTTGCCGTCACCGGTGACATGGTTTTATTGCCGGTTTTCGAAGCGAAAGACAAGCTGGAAGCCGATGGTTACCAAGTGCGTATTGTCAGCGCGGCTAATCCGCGTCGCTTGTATCGGACTAGCGATGTGGCGTGGGATACCGTCTCTGAACCCGATAATGCCTTCATGGATGATGATCACTTTAATGCAATGTTTGATGGCGATGTTTTGCTGGGCATAACGGGTGGCCCTTCTGGCCCGCTGGAGCCGATTATGTTGCGTACACGCGCCGCACGCCGCGATGTCATGGCTTGGAAGCGGGGTGAAACCACGGCAAGCCCAGGCGAGATCATGGCCTTCAACGGTTTGACCGGCGAAGCGATGGCCGCCAGAGCACGCGCATTGTTAAGCTGATGCTGCCATGACTGCCACCATGACTGCCACCACGCAAAATAAAATCATTGTGCTGGATGACGACCCAACCGGGTCGCAGACAGTCCATTCCTGTCAGTTATTGACGCGCTGGGATGCCGCGACGTTGGAAGCGGCCCTGCTTGATGAGGCACCGTTATTTTTTGTGCTGACCAATACGCGCGGCATGGCGGCCAGCCAAGCGGCAGAGGTGACGCGGCAGGTGTGTCGCAATCTCAAATTGGCGTTGGCTGATTTGGCGGCTGGCGGCGTCGTATTCAACCCGATTTATGTCAGCCGCTCCGATTCCACCTTACGGGGTCATTACCCGGTTGAAACGGATGTGATGGCGGAGGAGTTGGGGCCGTTTGATGCGCACTTCCTGACGCCGGCGTTTTTTGAAGGCGGCCGCATCACGCGCGACAGCATTCATTATTTGATGGTGGCGGGTGAGCCAAAGCCGGTGCATGAAACTGAATTTGCCCGCGATTCAGTCTTTGCTTATCGGCACAGCTATCTGCCTGATTATGTGCAGGAAAAAACCGCCGGCCGTATTCCGGCTGACGCGGTGGAGCGATTTACGCTAGAAGATGTGCGTGACAATCTGTTACCGCGTTTGATGGCGTTGCAAGGTAATCGCTGCTGTGTGGTGGATGCTGAACGGCAAACGGATATGAATGTTTTTGCTGATCAGATGCAAGAAGCGGTTCGGCGCGGCAAGCGTTTTCTGTTTCGTTCCGCTGCCAGTTTGCTGACTTCCCTGGCGTTTTTGCCGCCGCAGCCGGTGGCCGATGACGATATGCATGTTTATGTGCGCGGCCGGCGGGCCGGTGCGGTGCTGGTTGGCTCGCACGTTAAAAAGACCACGGCACAATTAGGCTATTTGCTGAATGAGCCGGGCGTGGTCGGTTTGGAAGTTGACGTGGGTCGCATCGATAACGATAGGGTCGATTTATTAGCCGAAGTCCTTGCGCGCGCGGCCGATGCGCATGCACAAGATTTGACGCCGGTGATTTACACCAGCCGCGTGGAGTTGCAATTCGCCGATCAAGCCGAGCGTTTGGCCTTTGGCACGCGCGTGTCGAGTTTCTTGATGGATGTTGTGCGCGGACTGCCGACCAGTTTGGGCTATTTGATCAGCAAGGGCGGCATCACCTCCAACGATGTGCTGTCGGACGGGTTGGCGTTGAAATCTGCCACAGTGCTCGGGCAAATATTGCCGGGTTGTTCGGTGGTGCGTTGTCCGCCGGATCATTCGCGTTTTCCGGAGTTGCCGGTGGTTATTTTCCCTGGCAACGTCGGCGATGATGAGGCCTTGGCGACAGTGTATCGCCGGCTATCTGTTAAAGGGGACACTCTTGTTAAAGGGGACGCTACCCTTTTTCAGCAGAAAAAGGGTAGCGTCCCCTTTAACATGCCATGAATACGGCGTTCTTCACCGCTTTGCGCGCAGCGTTACCGGCGCATTCTCTGTTGATCGAAGCGGAGGCCTTGCGCCCGTACGAGTGCGATGGCTTGTCGGCCTATCGCCAGATTCCGTTGGCGGTGTGTCTGCCGGAAACGCTGGCACAAGCGCAAGCGGTGTTGCGCATCTGTCGTCAATTTGCTGTGCCGGTGGTGGCGCGTGGTGCCGGCACCGGGCTGTCTGGCGGCGCTTTGCCGTTGGCAAACGGCGTCATTCTGTCGTTGGCACGCTTCAATAAAATCCTGTCGATTGATGAGGAAAATCGTGTGGCGCGCGTGCAACCGGGCGTGCGCAATTTGGCTATTTCCGAGGCAGCCGCGCCGTATGGCCTTTATTACGCGCCTGACCCCTCCTCACAAATTGCCTGTTCGATTGGTGGCAACGTAGCGGAAAACTCCGGCGGTGTTCATTGCCTTAAATACGGTTTGACCGTGCATAACATCATGGCCTTGCAAGTGTTGACCATCGACGGCGAATTGCTGGAAATTGGCCACGCCACGCAGCCGGGCGCGCTGGATCAACCCGGCTACGATTTGTTGGCGTTGATGACGGGTTCAGAAGGCTTGCTCGGCATCGTGGTTGAAGTCACCGTTAAATTGTTGCTGAAGCCGGAGCGGGCGCAGGTGGTGTTGGCGGCGTTTGATAGCGTGGAAGCCGCCGGTGCGGCGGTGGCGAAAATTATTGGTGCTGGTTTGCTGCCGGCCGGCTTGGAGATGATGGATAACTTGTCCATCCGCGCGGCAGAAGATTTTGTTCACGCCGGTTATCCGGTTGATGCGGCGGCCATTTTGCTCTGCGAACTGGATGGCTCCAATGCCGAAGTCTCCGAGCAAATTCTGGCGGTGCGCGCGGTGTTGCTGGCCGCCGGTGCGAGTGAAGTGCGCACTGCCGAAGACGAGGCGCAGCGCATGAAATTCTGGGCCGGCCGTAAAGGTGCGTTTCCGGCGGTGGGCCGTATTTCCCCTGATTATTACTGCATGGATGGCACCATTCCACGGCAGCATCTGGCGCAGGTGCTTGGCCGCATTGCCGAGATGTCTGTGCAATACGGATTGCGCGTTGCCAACGTTTTTCACGCTGGCGATGGCAATTTGCATCCGCTGATTTTGTTCGATGCAAATCAGCCGGATGAACTGCAGCGCGCGGAAAATTTCGGCAGTGATATTTTGCGATTGTGCGTCGCCGTCGGCGGCACGGTGACCGGTGAACATGGCATCGGCGTAGAAAAACTGGATGCCGCTTGCAGCCAATTTAACGCCGCCGAATTGGCGCAGTTTCACGCCATTAAAGCGGCGTTTGATCCGGCTGGATTACTTAATCCGGGTAAGGCTGTGCCCACCTTGCATCGCTGTGCAGAAATGGGCCGTATGCATGTCCACGGCGGCGCGCTGCCTTTCCCTGAATTGCCGAGGTTTTGATGTCGCAACATGATCTAAGCACGCAGTTGACGGAGCAGGTGCGGGCGTGCAGTGCGCAAGCGCGGCCGTTATTTATACGCGGTGGCAATAGCAAGGCCTTTTACGGTCATGCCAGGGTGAGCGATGCCAGAGCAAGTGATGTCGTTGCAAAAGCGGAAACATTATCGCTGGAGTCGCATCGCGGCATCGTGGCCTATGAGCCGACTGAGTTGGTGATTAGCGCGCGCGCCGGCACGCCGTTGCATGAAATTGAAGCGGCTTTGGCAGCCCACAATCAGATGTTGCCGTTTGAAGCGCCGCATTTCGGCACGAGCGCGACGTTGGGCGGCATGTTGGCCTGCGGGTTGTCCGGCCCGCGCCGGCCGTGGGGCGGTTCGGTGCGCGATGCTGCGCTCGGCGTTAAGTTGCTTAATGGCCGCGGCGAAGTGCTCCGCCTTGGCGGCCAGGTGATGAAAAACGTCGCCGGTTACGACGTAACGCGCTTGATGGTCGGCGCGCTGGGCACGCTCGGCGTCATCCTGGAAGCTTCGGTCAAAGTGCTGCCGCGTCCGGCGGTTGAACGCACCTTTCTGTTTGAAAGTGCGCCGGCCTTGAGTGGTGCGCCATTCGCTTCCCAATTAGCCTCCCCATTCGCTGCCCCATTCGCTGCCCAATTACAAAAATGGGCGCGGCAGGCGTTGCCGATCAGCGCCACCTTGCAAGTCGGGCAGCAGCTTTATCTGCGTCTTTCCGGCAGCGAGAGCGGCCTCAACAAGGCGATTGCTGAATTAGGCGGTGAAGAAGTCGATGGTGCCATCTGGCTGGCGGCGCGGGAGCAGACCTTGCCGTTTTTTCAGGGCAGCTCGGCCGCCATGCCGCTTTGGCGCATTTCTTTGCCTGCTGCCGCGCCTGATTTAGGCTTGCCCGGCGAAAGCTTGCTCGAATGGGGCGGCGCGCAACGCTGGTTAATCAGCGATATTCCGGCCGCACGTCTGCGTCAACGGGTGAGCGAACTCGGCGGCCATTGCACTGTGTTTCGTGGCGCGCAGGCCGCTACGCCGATTTTTCAACCGTTACCCGCGCCCATGCTGGCGCTGCATCAACGCATTAAACGTGCGCTTGATCCGCAGGCTATTTTTAACCCCGGTGTACTTTATTCAGGGCTTTGATAAAAAATCACTATGCAAACTCAACTCGCTGAATTCATTCGCCATACCGCGCAAGGTCAAGAAGCCGAAGCCATTTTGCGGAGTTGTGTGCATTGCGGATTTTGCAACGCGACCTGCCCAACCTATCAACTGCTGGGCGACGAGTTGGATGGCCCGCGCGGTCGCATCTATTTGATGAAACAGATGTTGGAAGGACAGCCCGTCACGGCGATTACCCAGCAGCATCTTGATCGCTGCTTGAGCTGTCGCAATTGCGAAACCACCTGTCCCTCCGGTGTGCAATATGGCCGCTTGATCGATATTGGCCGCGAGGTGGTTGAGCAACTCAGCCCACGTCCGCTTAAACAGCGGCTGCTGCGCGGTGGCCTGCGCTATGTTTTGCAATCGCCGGCGTTATTCGGCTCGCTGCTGAAAGCGGGCCAGCGCGTGCGCGGCTTGCTGCCGACCGCCTTGCGTGAGCATGTTCCTGTTGCGTCGGCTGATCGAGTGAGTGTTAACGCTAAAGTTGTTGACCCCAATGCGGTTGACCTCACGCGCAGCATGTTGTTGTTGGAAGGCTGCGTGCAACCGGCCATGGCACCGGCAACCAATGCGGCGGCGCGTCGCGTGCTTGCGCGTTTGGGCATTGATTTAATTGCCGCGCCGCAAGCCGGTTGTTGTGGTGCCATTGATCAGCATCTAGCGGCGGCCGATGCGGCGAAAGCGGCGATGCGGCGCAATATCGATGCGTGGTGGCCGTTGCTGCAAGCCGGCTGCGAAGCGATTGTGATGACCGCCAGCGGCTGTGGCAGCATGGTGAAGGAATACGGTCATCATCTGCGCCATGACCCGGCTTATGCTGAAAAAGCCGCCCGTGTTTCTGCCTTGACGCGTGATTTGGCCGAAGTGCTGCGCGATGAAGATTTGAGCCGCTTGCCGTTGCAGGCACTCAGCGCGCGGCGTATCGCGTTTCACCCGCCGTGTAGCTTGCAGCATGGGCAAAAAGTGCGTGGCGTCATCGAATCAATTTTGACGCGCGCCGGTTATGAATTATTGGCGGTCAATGAAGCGCATCTTTGCTGTGGTTCGGCAGGCACCTATTCGCTGTTGCAAGCGGAGTTATCCGGCCAATTGCGCCGCCGCAAACTGGACAACCTGCAAGCGCAGCAACCGGAATTAATCGCCAGCGCCAATATCGGCTGCCAAACGCATCTGGCCGCCGCCAGCCAAGTGCCTGTAGTGCATTGGATTACCTTACTCGACAACGCAAGCTGAACGCTGCTGGGAGCCAGGCAAATTTGGTCTTACGCTAACCGATTGGATTAACGTGCGTGTCGGTCCAGAAGCGTAGGGCCAGGAGTGTAGGTCGGATTAGCGATAGCGTAACCCGACAATTTCAAACGCCCGTGTCGGGTTACGTGTTGGGTTACGCGATAAGGCCGCTAACCTTTCGGGGGCAGGGGTTGGCGGTTTGTCCTGTTCGCAGATAGAATTCTGTAATTAATAAACAGTCTATTTAGAAATTACATAAATGATCTCTCGGCACATTCAATTCCATCTGCAAACTTTGCTGTCTCACTTCCCTTGTGTGGTGTTAACCGGGGTGCGGCAATCGGGTAAAACGACGTTGCTGGGTTTGCTTCCCGGCGAGTGGCAGCGCTTCGATATGGAGAATTCGACGGATCGCCAGCAACTGCTGGACGATCCTGATTTGTTTTTTCGCTTGCATGCCGACAAGGTGGTGATTGACGAAGCGCAGTTAGCTCCGCCTTTGTTTGCGGCGCTGCGCGTGGCGATTGATCGGGATCGGTCTAAGAAGGGGCGGTTTTTGTTGTCGGGCTCCAGTTCGCCGGAGCTGGTTAAGCAGATTTCGGAAAGTCTGGCAGGTCGGGTGGCTTATCTGGAAATGTCTCCGCTGAGTTTGGCAGAGGCATGGCAATTACCGCCTTCCCCGCTATATTCTCTGCTGGCCGGGGGAGCTGCAATTGCGGATATTCAGGCCGCCGCAGTGGCGCGCCTGACATTGCAACAAGTTCACGGCTACTGGTTTCAGGGCGGTTACCCGGAGCCTTGGCTGAGCGATGATGAGGCGTTTCGCAACTTATGGTATCGCCACTATATTGATGCTTATTTGCTGCGCGACATCAGCGCTTTGTTCCCCAATCTGAATCGGGATCGCTACCGGCAGTTTATCGCGCTGCTCAGCCAACATTCCGGGAATATCATCAATAACGCCGACATCGCCAGAACGCTGGGCGTGAGTGAGCCCACGGTACGCGACTGGTTGAGCATCGCCCACGACACCTTTCTGTGGCGGCACATTCCGGCGTGGGATCGTTCTGCTGCGAAGCAGTTGGTCAAGCATCCCAAGGGGTTTTTGCGGGATAGCGGTCTGCTGCATCGGCTGCTGCGCATTCAGGATGCCGACATGCTCGCCACTCATCCTGTGGTGGGTAAGTCGTGGGAGGGGATGGTGGTGGAAACGTTGTTGAGGGGATTTGAAAATGCCGGAATCGACGTGAATCCTTTTCATTATCGGACGCGCGGGGGGGCGGAGATTGACCTGATTTTGGAAGGCCAGTTTGGTCAGGCCAACTTTCTGCCGGTGGAAGTTAAATTGACGCAGCAGTCCGATAAACGCGCCTTGCGTTCGCTTGCAGAATTTGTTGCGACCCATCATTGCCCATTGGGTCTAGTCATCAATAATGACGAACGCCCACGCTGGTTAGACGAACGCATTCTCGCCATTCCGGCGGCTTGTTTTTGAGTTTTGGAGCCTTTCGGGCTTTTAAGTCTGTCGGGCTTTGGAGTCGTCGGCTGTAAATCGGCCGCACCGGCCCCGATTTTCGCTATCGACGGCCAAAGTCCGACAGGCTGTTGGGCGACTCGGCTTATCATGCGTTGATGCCTGATACCTCACTTTTTGCTGCTTTTCTCACCGGTTTGCTAGGCGGTGCCCATTGTGTTGGCATGTGCGGCGGCATTGTCGCGGCGATGTCCTTTCACAGCGGCACGCGGCAGCCTTTCCTGTTTCATTTCGGATACAGCGTTGGCCGTGTCGCCAGCTATACCGCGCTCGGGGCGCTCGCCGGCTTGCTCGGTTCCGCCGCGTTTCTATCGGATAGCTTATTTCCGCTGCAACGCGGCTTGTATATCGCCGCGCAAGTTGTGCTGATCTTGCTCGGCTTATATTTGGCCGGGCTGAATCAATCGATTCGCGTGTTGGAAAAAGTCGGCAGCCCGGTCTGGCGGCTGGTGCAGCCGTTATTGGCGAAAGTGATGCCGGTGCGCAATTTCGGTCAAGCGGTAGCGGCCGGCGCGCTGTGGGGGTGGCTGCCTTGCGGTTTGGTGTATAGCGTTTTGGTGATGGCCTTGGCGGCGGGTGGTTCTGGTCAAGGTGCCGCGTTACTGCTGGCGTTTGGGCTGGGTACGTTGCCCAATTTGTTGGCGATGGGCTGGGCGGCAGAGCGTTTGCGTGCGCTAACGCGCCAGCGCTGGGTCAAACGGAGCGCTGGGTTGTTAGTGGCCGCAATGGGCGTGTGGGGATTGTGGCAATTAGCACGTTAAAAAACCGTAAGCACGGTGTTACGGAAGGAAGCGCCGCCGTTACGGAAG
>CAYWXO010000091.1:0-12804 GCA_964462255.1 uncultured Thiobacillus sp.
GATCGAGAATTAACGGGCCGCTGGTTAGCATATTCAGTAAGACATCGTCGCTTTCGCTGAGGTGTGGCGTGGGAGTAAAGAGGTTGGCTTGCTGGCTTTGATCTACGTTAGCGCCGCTTTTAGGTAAGATTTGGCTGAGTTCTTCCAGAATATCTGCCGCCGATTCAACCAGTTTTGCACCTTGTTTGATCAAGCGGTGACAGCCTTTGGCCAGCGTGGAATGGATGGAGCCGGGCAGGGCAAAAACCTCGCGGCCTTGTTCGCTTGCTAGACGCGCAGTAATCAATGAACCGCTTTCCAGCGCCGCTTCTACCACCAAGACCCCTAGACTTAAGGCGCTGATGATGCGATTGCGGCGCGGAAAGTGGCCGCTCTTCGGCGCGGTGCCGATCGGAAATTCAGAAATGATCGCCCCTTCAGCCGCCAGTCGATGCGCTAAAGCCTTGTTGCGCGCCGGATACACGCGATCCAACCCGGTGCCGACCACCGCAACACTGCTGGCGAGGCCAGACAATGCGCCGATATGCGCGGCGGTATCAATGCCCAGCGCCAAACCGCTGACTACGGTGAGGCCGGCATCTGACAAGGCCTTGGCGAACGCTTCTGCATCGCGCAACCCTTGTTGTGATCCGTGGCGACTGCCGACGATGGCGATCATCGGGCGCGACAACCAGGCCGGATCTCCCTTGACGTAAAGCCAAGCCGGTGAGGCGGCGACATCTCGCAATGCAGGCGGATAGGTCGCGTCCAGGCAGGTAATCAGGTGGTTATCGTTATGCGCTAACCAATCCAGCCCGGGTTTGAGTGCTGCCGGCTCAATGCCTTGCACAATGGCGCGGGCTAGCGATGGGCCAACAACCTGTTCCAGTTGCGCTTGTTTGGCGGCCAGAATTTCTTCCGGCCCATAAAAAGCGGAGAGCAGACGTTGGGCCGCATCCGGGCCAAGGCCGGGAATGGCCTCTAGCGTTAGCCAAGCCTGAGCATGAGTGGGAAGTGGCAATTTGCGTGCTGTAAAAGAAATAGGAGGTTAGGGAACGTGTTGGGATTACGTGCCGTGTCAGGGGTTGCGTGCCAAGTCACCGACCGTGACCGGCTCAACACTCTTCATGACCAAGGCATACGCCACCTTGTTGAACACGCGATAGACGAAAGCCAAGCCGTTGCGCGTTTCGGGCAAGGCGGTGCGATCCTCTTTATTCTTTATGCAATCGGTCGCTTGGCTGCGGCTGCCGCCGGCCAGGAAGGCAATTTTTTCGGCGCGGATGCATTGGGGGTCTGCGACGGACCGGCCGCTACGAAACAACGCTAATACATGACCATTTTCCAAACCGTCATGCGTACCTTTGTCGAGCACCAAAGTCATCCAGGCACCGGCATAGACTGGGCCGCCCAAGGCCGCGACGACTTTGGCCTGAATCGGTTGGTCCGGCGCATGCGGCATGTATTGCGGCGGCTCGCTCTTCCAGGCCGGGACGAGGCGATCGCGTTCCAGCACTTCTTGGTCGGTGCGCACAATGCGGATGACCTGCGGGTTGCCGGGCGTTTCGGTATAGGCATCGGCAATATGGATCATTTCGTAGGCCAGAATCTCTTTTGCGTTATCCGGATTCAGCAAAGCTTGACCCAAACGGACGATACGCCAATCGACAATATCGGTTTCAGCGGGGCTGGCATAGACGCGATCACCGGGGCCAAACATCACGCGTGCATCGCTGGAGCCGAGAATCAGCGGCGCGTTGAGCAAATCGCTCGGATCACCAATGCCGCCGCGGCTTAGCAGCGGCATGATCGCTTTGACCGGAATGGCCGGAATACCGGCTTCTTTGATCACAATCGGTTCGCCGCGAACGCTGGGCGATAGTTTGACGGTTTCGCTAAACTGCCTGTTTTCCAGCGTTAAGCGCGGTTTTCCGTCTTGCAGGGTGAGCAAAACGACATCACCGGGATAGATCAAATGGGGATTTTTGATTTGCTCTTGGTTGAATTGCCAGACTTGTGGCCACTTCCACGGATTTTGCAGAAATTTTTCTGAAATATCCCACAGCGTGTCACCCTTGACCACCACATGGCGTTCGGGCGCTTCTGCCTGTAAGCGGATTTCATCGGCGTGGAGTGAAATGCTCAACCCTAAAGCGGCGATCAATAAAAGTGTGCGCATGTTCCTGACTTTGTTGGATAGCGGTAAGTCCGTATGAGTCCATCACGTTGGACCGTTATAATTGAATCTCGTCAAACCCTGTTCAATCGTGAAAAGCTTAAACTAATTTGCTGGAAGTTGACTCATTTCGTCTACATATCGTCTCAATATCGTCTGCATATTTAGTGACTGACCCTAGCTAAGACATTAAAAATGGCCCTACTCAAAATTCTGCATTACCCCGATCCGCGTCTGCATACGGTTGCCAAACCGGTTGATGAGGTGACCGATGAAATTCGCCAGTTAGCGCATGATATGGCGGAAACCATGTACGCTGCACCAGGTATTGGTTTGGCTGCGACGCAGGTGGATCGTCACATTCGTATGCTGTTGGCGGATGTCAGCGAAGAGAAAAATCAGTTACTGACTCTGATCAATCCGCATATTTTGACCAAAGAAGGTGAAACGGTACACGAGGAAGGTTGCCTTTCTGTGCCGGGCATTTACGACAAAGTCACGCGCGCCGAGCAGATTCGCGTGCAAGCCACTAATTTGAATGGCGAAATTTTCGAATTTGCCGCCGACGGTCTGCTGGCAATTTGCATTCAGCATGAAATTGATCATCTGAACGGCAAAGTCTTTGTCGAGTATCTGTCGCGCCTGAAGCAGATGCGCATTAAAAGCAAGCTGACCAAACAGGCAAGGGAAGCAATGTGAGTGAGGCGAAGGGGGGCAATACGTTTAGGATGCGTTTGATTTTTGCCGGTACGCCGGAATTTGCCGCGCGGGCGCTGCAAGCGTTAATCGCGGCCGGGCATGATATTCCGTTGGTGTTGACGCAGCCGGATCGTCCAGCGGGGCGCGGCATGAAGTTGAAAATGAGCCCAGTGAAAGACGTTGCGCTCACGCATGGGCTGACTGTGGCGCAGCCGGAAAATCTGAAAAGCGAAGCCGCTCGTCAACTGATTCAGGACGCGGCGGCTGAGGTGATGGTGGTGGCCGCTTATGGGCTGATTTTGCCGCAAAGCGTGTTGGAGATGCCGCGGTACGGATGCATCAATATTCATGCTTCGTTGTTGCCGCGCTGGCGCGGCGCGGCACCGATTCATCGCGCTATTGAAGCCGGTGACCGCGAAACAGGCATCACGCTGATGCAAATGGATAAAGGGCTGGATACCGGTGCCATGCTGGCGCGGCATGCAATGCCGATTCTTGCCGGCGAGACGACCGGCAGTTTGCACGACCGTTTAGCTGAACTCGGCGCGCGTGAAATCGTGCGCTTGCTGCCCGAATTGGCTGCGGCCCAGCGCAACGCGGAGCCGCAAAATGAGGTGGGGGTCTTGGGGGTCTGTTATGCCGCCAAAATCAGTAAAGAAGAAGCGCGGCTTGATTGGGCGCAGCCGGCTGAGGTGCTTGAGCGAAAGATTCGCGCCTTTAATCCTTTCCCCGGTGCGTATGCTTTGCTAGACGGGGTGACCTTGAAAATTTGGCAGGCCCATCCTGTTCAGGCGGCCGGAGCCGTAACCACGACGCCGGGCAGTGTGTCTGCCATTTTGGCTGACGAGATTCATATTGCTTGTGGTCTGGGCACGCTGGCGCTCACGTCAGTGCAGAAAGCGGGCGGCAAACGTTTGTCCATCAATGCCTTTCTTGCCGGCAATTCGCTCAAAATCGGCGATCCATTGGGCTGAGGAGAGCTTTGTTGGCAAAGATCCTGTTGGTAGAAATATCCGCAGCGTTAAAAAACCTGACTCAAATCAAAGACGGTAACAATGACTTGGCAAACTATGCCGCGCCTTCCCGGCGGATGCGCTATTGAACAAGCGCGTTGCCGCTAACGGTGACACAACCTTCTCAACTTTCTTGATTGGAAATTAACATGAATAAATTTGTTACTGGCATTGTTGCCAGCTTGCTTCTTGCCACTGGTTCCGCTCATGCAACGACCCCGGATGATGCCTGCACCGCTTTAATGGAAGCACGTGGACATTTGGTCAGCATGATCGGTGCCCTCGACAAAGCCTCGCACGGTGGCCTTAAAGCCAAAATTCAGGCCGCGAGTGAGAAAGTGGATAGCATGATCAACACACTGCAAAGCAGTCATGGCACACAAGTTCAAGCCTTCAAACCGGTTTGGGATGCCTTCAAAAAGACACGCGACACTGAAATCATCCCGGCGCTTTCTGCTGGCAAATTGGGCGACGCTAAAGCATTGGCAACCGGTGTGCAGGCCGACCGCATGAAGCAAATGCGTACCGCGTTGGGTTGCAAGTAAATGGGTTATATCTGCATCGCCTGCTGATCCGCGTGATAACTTGAGCGCACCATTGGGCCGCTAGCTACATTTTTGAAGCCCATGTCTTGTGCAAGGCGGGCAAATTCAGCAAATTGTGCTGGCGGCACAAAGCGTTCAACTGGCAGGTGATGCACTGAGGGTTGCAGATATTGGCCGATAGTCAGCATATCGACGTCATGAGCGCGTAAATCATGCAACACGGCGAGCACTTCGTCATCTGTTTCGCCCAGCCCCAGCATGATGCCGGATTTGGTCGGCACCGCAGGGCAACGGGTTTTAAACTGTTGCAACAAGCGTAATGAATGGGGGTAATCGGCACCGGGGCGGCAGGCTTTGTATAGCCGTGGCACGGTTTCCAGATTGTGATTGAGCACATCCGGCGGGGCTTGCGCCAAAATTTCCAGCGCCACGTCAAGCCGACCGCGAAAGTCCGGCACCAGAATTTCGATGCGCGTGGTGGGGGCGGCAGCACGAGCGGCACGAATGCACGCGACAAAATGCTGCGCACCGCCGTCTTTCAAATCGTCGCGATCCACACTGGTAATCACCACATAGTTCAGGTGCATCATCGCCAGCGTTTCAGCGAGATGTTGTGCTTCATTCGGATCGGGTGGCCGCGGTGTACCGTGGCCGACATCACAAAATGGGCAGCGTCGTGTACATAAATCCCCCAAAATCATGAAGGTAGCGGTGCCGTGGCGGAAGCATTCGCCCAGATTCGGGCAAGACGCTTCTTCACAGACCGTATGCAGCTTCGCCGCACGCAGGATGGCTTTGAGTTGCACCACCTCCGGCGCGCCAGGCGCTTGCGCTTTGATCCAAGCCGGCAATTTCATGCGCGGTTTTGGCACAATCTTGATCGGAATGCGTGCGGTTTTTGCCGCGCCTTTGTGGGGTTCGTGAGGTTCGTGGGGGTCAAAATTGGCCATTACAATGATTTAACGCGCGCTAGATTTACTGCGTACCACCCACGGTCAAACCGTCAATGCGTAAGGTGGGTTGACCGACACCAACCGGCACGCTCTGGCCTTCTTTACCGCAAGTGCCAACACCAGGATCGAGGCGCATATCGTTGCCGATCATGGCAACGCGTGTCAGCACGTCCGGGCCGTTGCCGATGAGCGTTGCGCCCTTGACTGGATAGGTTACTTTGCCGTCTTCGATCATGTAGGCTTCCGCCGCAGAAAAGACAAATTTGCCGCTAGTAATATCCACTTGACCACCGCCAAAATTAACCGCATACAGCCCATTTTTCACCGAGGCGATGATCTCTGCCGGATCGCGGCCGCTATCGCCGGCACCGGCCAGCATCATGGTATTGGTCATGCGCGGCATGGGTAAATGCGCGAAGGATTCGCGGCGCGCATTGCCGGTGGGGGCCATGCCCATCAAGCGCGCATTCATGTTGTCTTGCATGTAGCCGCACAGAATGCCGTTTTCGATCAACACCGTGCGTTGCGTTGGCGTGCCTTCGTCATCGACGTTGAGCGAACCGCGTCGATCCGCCAGCGTGCCATCGTCAACCACGGTGACACCATCCGCCGCCACGCGCTGACCGATGCGGCCGGAAAATGCGGATGAACCCTTACGGTTGAAATCGCCTTCCAAGCCATGGCCAATCGCTTCATGCAGCAGAATGCCTGGCCAACCGGAGCCTAGCACCACCGTCATGCTGCCGGCCGGTGCTGGTTTGGCATGCAGATTAGTGACCGCTTGCTTGACCGCCAGCTCAGCGTATTCGCGCAAGATGGCATCGCTGAAATAGGCGTAATCGAAACGACCGCCCCCACCGGCGCTGCCTTGTTCGCGGCGGCCGTCTTGTTCAACAATGACTTGCAGTGAAACACGGACTAGCGGCCGCACATCGGCGGCGCTACGGCCATCCAGGCGGGTGACAAAAATGACTTCGTATTCGCCTGCCAAGCTAGCGACCACTTGCGTGACGCGCGTATCCAGTTTGCGGGCGTAGTCTTCCAGACGATGCAGCAACGCCACTTTGTCGGCTTCGTTCAACGAGGCGAGGGGATCCATCGGCGCATATAGGGCATGGCCTTCAACTCGATTGCTGCCTTGGCCAACGCGCACGCTGGTGGATTGACCGGCGGCGGCGATGGCGCGCACGGTGGCGGCGGCTTCGCGAATGGCGGGTAAACGAATATCGTCGGAATAGGCGAAGGCGGTTTTATCGCCGACCACGGCGCGCACGCCAACGCCTTGATCAATGCTGAAACTGCCGGATTTAACTTGGCTTTCTTCTAAGCTCCAGGCTTCCGAACGGGTGTACTGAAAATACAGGTCGGCATCGTCAATTTGATGGGTGGCAAGCTGATCAAACACCGCATCGAGTTGCTTTACATCAACTTCATTGGGGGTAAGGAGTGTTGTTTCGGCGGTGGCGTAGTTAGAAGCTGAGCGGGAGGCAGAGGGCATGTGCGTGTTAAATTAAAGTGAAAAGGGTCGGAAAAATCGAGGGAAACTGGAAAAATCAAGCATGCGGGATGATGTCAACCGTGACGTTGCTGGAACAATCCAGCGTGCGGTGTTTCAGGGCCGGTAAACTTTTACGCAGGCTGTCCTGATAAGCCCGGTTGATACCGGCAATGACCACGCCGGAGCCACGCGGTAAACGATCAAGTACATTGCCCCAAGGATCAACGATCATGCTGTCGCCGTGTGTTTCGCGGCCGGAGAGGTGATAACCGCCCTGAGCTGGCGCGATGACGTAAGCGAGATTCTCAATGGCGCGCGCGCGAATCAGCGTTTCAAAATGCGCCCGTCCAGTGGTAGCAGTAAACGCAGTGGGCACCATGATGATGTCAACATCGCCCATGGCGCGATACAGCTCGGGAAAGCGCAGGTCGTAGCAAATCGCCAGGCCGATGCGACCGAAAGGCGTGTCGATGACAACGATACGATCACCCGCTTCAATCGTAGTTTGTTCTTTGTAGTGTTCGTTGCCGAGATCAAGGCCAAACAAATGAATTTTGTCATAGCGCGCCACACGTTTGCCTTTGTCGTCAAATACCAGGCAGGCATTACGCACTTTATCGGGGTTTGCACACGCCAGTGGCACAGAGCCGCCCACCAGCCAAATTTTGTGTTTTTTGGCTTGCGCAGCAAGGAATTTTTGAATGGGACCTTTGCCGTCGGTTTCCGCCACCACCACCTTGTCGCTTTCTTGCAAGCCCATGATGGCGAAGAATTCCGGCAGTGCAACCAGCTTGGCACCAGCGCGCACCGCCATCTCAATCAAACGCTCGGCTTCAGATAGATTGGCGGCCACATTCGGGCCCGAGGCCATTTGCACGGCAGCCACACGCACAATGCCGCTGGCATCTTGCATGGGCAAAGGGGCGCTACCGGTTTTAGTCTTGGCAAAACGCGCCGGTTTCGCGCACGCGCTTTTGGGCTGGGCTGCTTTAGGAAGGGATGGCTTCAAACGAATCACAACGGGCTCCCGCAAAAGTATTTGAACAATGTCTGAGGGTACAAGTGGCCGGTCGTATGTGGCAAGTGTAAAAGCGCACCCGGCTTTGATTTGTGTGCTTGATTTGTACACATGATGGGTTGGCTAGCATCATTCTGTGGGCGGTTGAGTTTTTGGCTTGGCTATTTTGCTGATGAGCGGTTCTGCCCACGGGCCGGTAATGGCATATTCAAACGAAGCGGCTTGGCCAATGGGGTTTTGTAACACTTTGCCGGCAATTAACGCGCCCACGCCGACCACCGGGCCGCCGAGCAAAGCGCCGGCCACGGCCAGCGTATCTTCCAGGCGCGGCTCAATGTGGACGCGCAGATTTTGCGATTCATGCACGAGATCGGCGACGCCGCTCATGCTGACCTTGGCCGCCGGGCCGCTCATACGTAAGTTCTTGGTGTAGGCCGAACCCCGCTCTAAATGGACTTTGCCGATAATTTCATCGAAGGCGAAGCCTTCGGAAAAGATGTCGCGAAAATCGAGCGCAATGCGTCGCGGCAGCGCCTGCAAGCTGAGAATGCCCAGTAATTTGCCGGCACCGGGTTCGATTTGGGTGAATTGGCCATTCTTCAGATTGATGTCGAGTTGGCCGTGCAGGCGGGCGATTTCGAAATTTTCCAGCGTGCCCATCCAGCCGAGCGGGCCGGCGATGCGGACGCTGCCGCGCTTAACGTGTCCCGGCAAGCCGAGGCGATCCAGCAATTGACCGAGTTTGTCCGATTCCAGTTGTAATTCCAGCTGTGTTGGCCGGCGCGGGTGATTGGCGATATTGCCTTTGGCACGCAAGCGTCCATCGGCATGAGCGAGTAATAAATTATCCAGCCGCAAACCGAGCGCATCAGCGGTTAGGCGAAGATTCATTTCGCCCAGTTCGCGTCCTTGCCAAGCAACACTGTCTGCGCGTAAGTCGATGCCTAGAATGCGTTTATCGGTGGTCGCTAGCGACGGCAGTGCAGTTTTCGGCGTTTCTCTGCTGGCGGGGGCCACTGCCACTGCCACTGCCACTGCATCTGGCCAAATCAAACGCTTGAAATGAGCGCTCACATTGGTGCCTGATAAGGCCGTTGCCGTGGTTATTTCACCGGTGATTTCGCGGCCAACCAATGCAATGCGCCAGCCGCTGCCAGCCGGCAGTAATTTGAGGTGGGTATCGTTGAGGCGACGATTTAGCAGGCGGATTTCGTTGAAAGTGACGTTGGCTTCACGAAAGGGCAGCGCAGCGGCTTGGTTGGTGCCGCCCAGGTCAATTTGTCGCCACGCATCCAGGTCCAGTGTGCGCAGAGTGCCGCTGATCGTTAAGCCGGATTCTTGCGGCGCACTGGCTTCACCGGCACCCAGCCGGACGTGAATTTTGGGGGTTGTGTTTGGGGTTGCGTTCGGGGTTGCGTCCGTGGCAGCTCCAGTCGTGTTGTTAGGCAAATTGGCGCGCAGTGTTAACAGTTCACCGTAGCGGGCAAACCAAAGTTGGCTTTCTGTCTGCGGCGCGGCTGCATTATGCGGGCTACTCTCCTGCACAATGCTCAGGGGTAACGCATGGGCAGCTTTTTTGCCGAATGGCGCGGGCAGGTCAATATCTAAACCGACCAAGTCAGATTGAATGGTGAGGCCGGCGGGTTGTTGTTCAGGTGCCGTGGCTGATTTTGAGGCGGCGGGCCGCATGCCGACATCGGCTTGCCAGCGCGTGCTGCCACTGAGCCGCTTGGCCAAGTTGGCTGGCAGATACGATTTCAACGCCGCTGCGCCGACTTCGCCGTCCAAATGGAGGCGGATTTGACGTTTATCTGTTCCCGGTTCAGTGATGCTGGCGATATCCAGGTTGACCGGTAAATTCAGCAGCAGGGCGCGGATGTTCTCCGCCTGTAAACTGGTTTCAGAGAAGTTGAGCGTGCCGCTGACTTGGCTGAGTTCCGGCATCGTGCGGCCGGGATTGAGCCGGTTATTTTGAAAGGCAAACTGGCCAAGCACGGTTGAAGTGTCGAGTGCGTGCAGCGGCAGTGTCAGGCGCAGGTTCAAACGTCCATCGCCTTGGGCGCTAAAGTCATCAATAAATCCACCCGTATATTCATGCACTGGTGAGGCTTTGATGAAAGAGAGAAAGCCGTTTGTAGCGCCGTAAGCCTGGCCATCAATATGCAGGGTTGTGCCGTGTGCCGCGTGCAAGTCGGGAATAGTGACTTTCACCGGCCCCAGTTGCGTCGCCAGAATCCGGCCGGATTGGGCATCCAGTTGCATTTTGCTGCCCGCAAAAACCAGCACGCCCTGTGCGGATTCGATGCGTGGCCAGCCGGGGGCGTAGTCCAACACGCCGTCTTGAATGTTGACCGCCACCTTGAATTCGCCGCCGCCGCGATCAAACGGAAATTGCTGCAGCGGCCCTTTCAGCACCAGTGATACCGCATCAGAACGGCCGGCCTGCAAACCGTGTTTCAGCCAGTCATAGGTGTCCGTTCCGACGACTTTGGGCAAGTAGCGATAGACTGCCTTCGCCTCGCCGCGGCTCAAGTGCGCGCTGATGTCGGACAGAATGGGCCCGGTTTTCGGGAAAATTAATTCGCCATTGAGCTGGCCATCAAGGTCGGCATTGACGATGCGATCGGCGGCAAAATTCAGTTTCATGCCGGCAGAATCCAATTTCCAGTTGGCTTGCGCATCCAACTGGTTGAAGTTGAGTTCGTGCCAAAAAATTTGCGGTAAGGCGAGCGTTAAACCACGTCCGTCAATGACCGCTTCGCCACCGTCTTGCGAGGCGTCGATGCGCGCCGTCAGCCCGGTCAGCCCGGGAAACTGCGCATGCGCATTGAAGCCGGCGGCACGAATGCGCAATTTCAGCGCGTAATCTTGTTGGCCAGTCCAGTGGCCGTCGCCCTCTTCGATTCTGCCGCGCGGATTCAACGCTTGAATTAAATCGTGCGCGCGCTGCGGTAACGGCAACGCGTTGGTCAGGGCGGTCAAGGCTTCCAATTGCAGATTTCGCGCCTTCACATCAATACGTTTGAATGGGCGCTTTTCGGCGCTTTCTGGCGGGGCGACGCCTTCATTGGGCGTGAGATCGACCCGCAATGAGGCCGGCTCACTCGGTGCGGCATCGGGTGTTTTGAAGCGCAGTTGGTCAACAAAAAAGGAATGTGCGGTCTGTTTGCGTGCCCAGCCGGCGCGGCCGGTGAGGCTGTCGAACATTAAATCCGGCAGTTTGGGGTCAATATTGATCGCGACTTTACTTAGCCTGACATCGCCGCGCAGGTCCAGCGTTTGATCTTTATTCAGCTTAAGCCAAAAACGCATATCGCCGATGCCGCTGCGCACCGATTTCTGCGCCCACGGCACCCAGCGCCCCCAGGATTCAAATTGCGCACCATCAACGCGGGCATAAAGGTCACCCGACCAATCTGATTTATCTTGTAGGGAGCGGCCGTATAAATCGCCACGCACTTCAAAGCGATGCGCCGCCGCGGCGGTGGGCGTGGCAACCCCGCCAAATCGGTGCCGGCCGAAACGGTTTTCCAGCAAAAAGCGCACATTGCTGAGTTTTAATGCCGGCGCGTTCAGCTTTTCATCCAGCCAGGTAATTTCCGCATTTTTGACGACGATGCGCGGTTGGCCCAGCAACCAATCTGGCAATGGGCTGGCCGGCCCCGGCTGATTGATGGCAATGCCGGCAAGCGTAATGACCCCGGCCGTATCGCGCCGCATGAACAGGCTGGCTTGCTCAATGTTCAGACTGGCCAAGCGCAATTCCAGCAAGGGCAGCGATAACCAGGAAAAAATTGCTTCAACGCGCGGTAATAACAGGGGGGGGCCGGCCGGTGGCGTCATGCGAATATCCCGCAACGTCACGCGTGGATTAAAGCCGCTCCAATCGGCGTGCAGCCTACCGATTTCAACCGGCTGGCCAAGTGCGCGACTGGCGGCTTCGTTTAGATCTTTGCCGTAGTGTGAAATGTTGGGCATCAGCCAAAACTTGAACAGCAGCGCCGCGATGCAAACAATAATGACTGCCCCGCTGGCCGCATAGGCAAGGTAATGGAGAAAACGGCGCACGCTACGCAGTAAAAGGGGATGCATGGGGTGAATCAAGAATTTTTCAGAATCAGCACTTCATTGGTCTTACGTAATCGCTTGGAGAGTAAGCGGGCCATATTTTGAAACAGTTTGATGGACGCGGCCGGCTGTTGCAGCAAATCGCGTTGATTGAATTTTAAGGTCACCGCGGGGGTTAGTGCGCGCACCGTTGCGGTTCGTTCCAGATTATCGATGACCGCCATTTCACCGAAATGCTCACCGGATTCGACTACCGCCAGACATTTGGGTTGTCGGTAACGTCCTCTTTTAATGACTTCAAAACTGCCCGAAAGCACGATGTACATGTTTTCACCTTGTTCGCCTTCTTCGAATACCGTTTCGCCTGGTTGAAAGACGACTTTGCGTCCAATGGCCAAGATATCTATCAGTTCTTGCCGGCCAAAGGTGCGAAACAACTGCACTTTGCCAAGCATTTTGAGTAAAACTTCGTCGAAATTAGCGGTCATGTTGAGCGGAATGGGCGGGTGGAATGTGATTTTGGCGCAAGGGAGCCATGATCGTACTTTATGTCTGGCAAAATAAGGCCAACGCGAAGCATTTTTCGCGCATTAAAAAAAGCCAAATAGGCCATCAGGGAGGCAATACGCTATGTGCGGCATTGCCGGTATTTTTGATTTACGTGAACAACGTCGCATTGACCGCGACATTCTGCAACGCATCAATGACATTCAATCGCACCGCGGCCCGGATGAAGCCGGCCTGCATCTGGAGCCGTGGCTGGGATTGGGCCATCGGCGTCTTGCTATGAAAACGTATTGGGTCGGCGATATTCTGACTAAAGTGGATCGCGCCAGCATGGCACACGCTTTGGAA
>CAYWXO010000092.1:0-12722 GCA_964462255.1 uncultured Thiobacillus sp.
GAACAAGATCGACAACGCGAGCCGGCACCTGTTGTCAATCATCAACGACATTCTCGATCTGTCCAAGATCGAAGACGGCAAACTGCAACTAGACAATTCTGACTTCAACCTCTCGGCCGTCCTCGACAATGTCGCATCCATCATCACCCCTGGGGCGCAGGAGAAGGGCCTCGTGGTTGAGATCGACCGCGACTCGGTGCCAGTTTGGCTGCGCGGCGATATGGTGAGGTTGCGCCAATCCTTGCTCAACTTCGCCGGCAATGCCGTCAAGTTCACCGACAAAGGTCGTGTCAGGCTGAGCGCAATGCTCCTGCGAGACGATGGTGACGACTTGCTGGTGCGATTTGCCGTCGTGGATTCTGGCATCGGCATTACACCGGAAGCCAGGCAGCGGTTGTTCCAAGCCTTCGAACAGGCCGATGCTTCCACTACGCGCAAGTACGGTGGCACCGGCCTCGGGCTGACCATCACCAAGCAATTGGCGCAGATGATGGGCGGGGAGGTGGGGGTTGACAGTAAGCCGGGGGAGGGCAGTACTTTCTGGTTCACTGCCCGCCTGCAACGTGGGCATGGTGTCATGCCCTCTGATAAGGTTGAAACCACGGTTGATGTCGAGACGCAACTGCGCCGGCAGTCCCCCGGCAAGTGGTTGTTGCTGGCCGAGGACAACCCAATCAATCGCGAAGTGGCACTCGAACTGCTGCACGGCGTGGGCCTGGCGGTAGATACGGCCGAGGACGGCGAGCAGGCAGTGGCGAAGGCCGCCGCCCACGCCTACGACCTGATTCTGATGGACATGCAAATGCCTGTCATGGATGGCCTGGATGCCACCCGCACTATCCGTAAGCTGCCCGGCTGGAAAAATCGGCCGATCCTGGCAATGACCGCTAATGCTTACGACGATGACCGCCAGGCGTGTATGGACGCGGGGATGGATGATTTCATCATCAAGCCGGTCGAACCGGACGCACTCTTCGCCACCTTGCTGAAATGGTTGCCAGCGGGGCAAGCGACTGACCGCGCCGAAAACGCGATTGTTGAGGTGCCGCACACTTTGGCACCCCATACCCCGGCACCCCATACCTCGGTACCGCGTCAGAGTGTCTTGCCGCGCGTCTTGGCTGAATTTGCCGGTCTGGATACCGTACGCGGACTGCGGGCCTTAGGGGGTAAGGCAGCCGCCTATGTAGCCTTGTTGCGGAAGTTTGCCGCCGGCCATCGTGACGATCCGCAATTACTGCGAGACGCACTTGCCGCAGGCCAGGTCGAAGCCGCCAAGCAACGGCTGCATGCCCTCAAAGGGGCGGCCGGATCTCTAGGCGCGACCGCCCTGCATGCCGCCGCATTGGCGCTCGAACACGCTTTGCGCAGCGATGAGATGGCCTTGATACCTGAACTGATGGCATCCCTGCAGACCGAAATGCAGGCCTTGGATGCGGTAATTGCACAATTGCCGGCGGCGGCGACCAACGCCGTATTTACGCACGACCCTGCGCACGACCTCGCGCGGGCGCGGGCAGCGCTCGAACAACTGCTGCCCTTGCTGGCCAGTGACGATGCTGCGGTCGCCAATCTGTTCGAGAGCTGTCAGCCGCTTTTGCTAGCGACGCACGGGGCGGTCGTTATGAAACTGGAGCGGCAAATAGCGGCGTTCGACTACCCCGACGCGCTGACGACGGTGCGAGATTTGCTGCGGCAGAATCCCGAAAGTTGATGAGGGGGGCGTAGACAGTTGAGCGAAAAAAATTTTCGCACTTGACTCGCGCTACCCCAGCAGTGCAGCCAACAACTGTGTTAGTCGTTGCGACTGAATTTGCGTGCTTAAACGTTGGGTGCGTGAAATGGCTAGCAAATCCTGTTGCGCGGTGTCAAAAACATCATTCACGACGAGGTAATCGGCTGACAACGCATGCGAAATTTCTTCTTGCGCCGCACGCATGCGTTTTTCGATAACCTCCGCGCTATCCGTGCCACGCCCGACTAAGCGACGGCGCAATTCCTCAATGGACGGTGGCAGGATGAAAATACTGATTGCCTTCGGCATTAAAGCGCGTACTTGCGCGGCACCTTGCCAATCAATTTCCAGCAAAATGTCACGCCCTTGCGCCATTTCCTGTTCAATCCACGGTTGGGACGTGCCGTAATAATTGCCGTAAATCTCCGCGCTTTCCAAAAACTCACTGCGTTCCAACCGGCTGATGAATTCTTCCCGCGTGACAAAATGATATTGCACGCCATCTTCCTCGCCTGGACGCGGTGGGCGCGTGGTGTAAGAAACCGATAGACGAATTGCCTCGTCCTGCTTAAGCCAGGCTTTTACCAAGCTGGATTTACCCGCTCCCGAAGGGGCAGACACAATGAAAAGATTGCCACTCATTTTTTGTCCTCGTAATCGTGTTCGTATGTGTATTGGCGTTCGTATGCGTACTCGTCTAGCGCGGCGAAGGATAAATTAATTTTTACGCTTGGGTCGAATCCAGCCCGGTTTAATGAAAAATTTGCGACCCAGTCACGGTTTTCAAAGTATGGGGGCTGGTTGATAATCGCGTTCTTTGCGGTGTTAGCCAAGTCAGTGCCAGTAGATTATTAATTATATTGAGCAGTGCCCAACGGGTGAACAAGTGAACATTAACCAACTGAATGTTGTTTTTTTACGTCGTGTTATGGTGGTTTCCTTCGCCACTGCGATTTTTCTGGGTGGTGCCGTCGCTTTGGGCGAAGTCACTATGCACCAATGGCTCGATCAGATTTTTCATCGTATTGCGTTTGGTCATGCGCTCGGCACGGTGCTGCTCATCCTGTTGGCTTTTTTCATTCAATTTTTTTTATCGACGTTGGTTTACCGCGATCCTGGCTTGGGCGTCAGTCAAGTGGATGAAGAAAACCTGAAAGAATGTGAAATTGAGCTGCGCATTCCAATGAATCAGGTTGCCACCGAGTTGGCGTCTTTTCCCGAATTCAATCAGGTGGTGCGCAATCAACTGTCCGCCGTCGCCAGCGAAACGGAAGCTGCGGCAATGGGCATCATGGAAAAACTGCAAGTGGTGGATGAATTGATCACAGATCTTCAGCACTATGTGGGCAAAACTACGCAAGAATCCAGCGACGTATTGGCCAGCTCGGGATCGCGGCTGCTCGCCAATCAGCAACTGATCGCCTCCATGAAAGCGCACATTCAAATGCGTATTGAGGCCTCGCGGGATGAGGAAGCGCGTATCACGCATGTCGTTAATGAAGCGCGCTCACTCGAATCTTTAGTCGATTTGATCAAAAACATTGCCGATCAGACCAATCTTCTTTCACTCAATGCCGCCATAGAAGCCGCACACGCCGGCGAAGAGGGAAGGGGGTTTGCTGTTGTTGCTGATGAAGTCGGCAAATTGGCGGGTCAGACCGGTGAGGTGGTCGCGCATATTCGCGACGGCATCCTGACGGTGGCCGACCGTATTGAAAGCGAATTCAAAGAAAAACTCGCCACCACGGGTTTGAGTAGTGAAACCCACGCACTGGAACAATTCGCCAATCAATTGACCGATATGGGCGAACGCTATGCAGAATTGGTCGCGCGTGAAGGGGAGGTATTGGCGCAGATTGATCAAACCAGCGTCTCGCTCTCGAATATGTTTATGGAAGTGATGGCCAGCATCCAGTTTCAGGATGTCACTCGGCAACAGGTTGAACATGTCATCGCCGCGTTACAGCGCCTGGATGCGCATTTTGCCCTCTTGCGCCAACAATTGGACGATCCAGCGATCGTAGTTGAGTTCAAGCCGCTCGCCACGCATCTGAATGAAATGTTTGACGGGTACGTTATGCAGACGCAACGGAATCAACATGGTCAGGTGGTGGGTACGCATGCGGAAGCGGGCGAAGTAGGTGCGAAAGTTGAATTGTTTTAACTGAAATTTATTGGAGTCAACATGATTAAAAATCTTCAAATCGGTGTCCGTTTAGGGGGGCTCTTATCGTTTGTGCTGGCGTTATTGCTGCTTACTACACTATTTGCCATTAATGGCCTAAATGAAGCAAAGAAAGATTTACACATCACTTATGCTGAAAAATTGGTGCCGGTGCGTCTGACCGCCAGAATTCAGCGCCTGCTGGATGAAACGCGTATGCAGCTTATGTTGGGACTGCAGCACAATCCCGTTTCAGAATTATCGAAACTGCATAATCATCCGCTGGATTTACACACCAATGCCATCCAGAAAAACTTGCAGGAAGTTGATGCGACCTGGGCGGAAATCAAGCAGCGCGAAATAAGCGATGCCCAGGAAAAAATTGTCTTAACGGCTTTTGAAACTGCGGCGAGAGAGTACGTGGCACAAGGGTTGCAACCCGCGCTGACGCATTTGCTGGAACAGCGATACAACGAATCCAACATCGACTTGCTCAGCAAAACCAATCCCAAGGCAAATGTGATGCGGGAAGCGGCCAAAAATCTGCGCGATTACTATGGCGACAGCTCAAACGCATTGTTTGAGGAAGCCTCCATGCAGCAAGCGCAAATCGTTAACAGGATGATTGTATTAGGCTTTTTCGCTGTTGTTATGGCCATCGTCCTGGGGATTTGGGTAACCCGCACAATCACCGGCCCGACCAAGAAGCTGGTTGAAGTCAGTGACAAAATGGCTGCCGGCGATTTCGCATTTGAATTGGATATTGATAGCCGTGATGAAGTGGGCATGCTGGCCAAATCAATCTTGTCAATACAGACCAGCGTGCAAGCCATGATGATGGATGCCAACAAGCTCACCGAGGCCGCCATACACGGAAAGTTGGCGACTCGCGCCGCTGCCGAGCAGCATAAAGGCGACTATCAAAAGATTATCGCCGGCGTCAATGCAACGCTCGACGCGGTGATTGGGCCGCTTAATGTGGCAGCCAGCTACGTTGATCAAATTTCCAAAGGGGCCATTCCGGCCAAAATCACCGATTCTTATAACGGCGATTTCAACACCCTCAAACACAACCTGAACACCTGTATTGACGCGGTGAACGCGCTGGTGTCGGATGCCGCCATGCTGGCACAAGCCGCGGTTGACGGTAAATTGGCCACTCGTGCCGATGCGGGTAAACACCAAGGGGATTTTCAGCGCGTGGTTAAAGGCGTGAATGACACGTTGGATGCGGTTATCGGGCCGCTTAACGTGGCGGCCAGTTATGTCGATCAAATTTCCAAAGGCGCAATTCCAGCCAAAATCACGGATTCTTATAACGGCGATTTCAATACCCTCAAACACAACTTGAATACCTGTATTGACGCAGTCAATGCGCTGGTGTCGGATGCCGCCATGCTGGCGCAAGCGGCGGTTGAAGGCAAACTGGCCACGCGTGCCGATGCCAGCAAACATCAAGGGGATTTTCAGCGCGTGGTTAAAGGCGTTAACGACACGTTGGATGCCGTTATTGGGCCGCTTAACGTGGCGGCCAGCTATGTCGATCAAATTGCCAAAGGCGCGATTCCCGCCAAAATAACCGATTCTTATAACGGTGATTTCAACACGCTCAAACACAATCTGAATATGTGTATTGATGCCGTAAACGCGCTGGTAGCGGACGCCTCTTTGCTGGCGCAAGCGGCGATTGAAGGCAAACTGGAAACGCGTGCCGATGCCAGCAAACATCAAGGTGATTTCCGTAAGGTCGTTGAAGGCGTCAACAAGACGCTGGATAACGTAGTCGGGCCAATCAATGAAGTGCGTCGCGTTATGGAAGCGATGTCGGGTGGCGATATGACCTTGACCATCGACCAGCACTATCAAGGGGATTTCGATGTATTGAAAAATACCCTTAATAGCACGGTCGTTAAGTTGGCTGAAACGATTTCCTTAGTGAATACCGCGGCGGAATCGTTGAATAATGCGGCGGGTCAGGTGTCTGCAACGGCGCAGAGTTTGTCGCAAGGTGCCAGCCAGCAAGCGGCCAGTGTTGAAGAAACCAGTGCCTCAATTGAGCAGATGAGCGCTTCTATTTCGCAAAACACCGAAAATTCGAAGGTGACCGATGCCATGGCCAGCAAAGCGGCGGGCGAAGCGGCGGAGGGCGGGGACGTGGTGAAGCAGACGGTGACGGCGATGAAGAGTATTGCCGGCAAGATCGGCATTATTGACGAGATTGCCTACCAAACTAATCTGCTGGCTTTGAATGCGGCCATTGAAGCGGCACGGGCTGGCGAACATGGCAAGGGTTTCGCGGTGGTGGCGGCAGAAGTGCGCAAATTGGCCGAGCGTAGCCAGATTGCGGCACAGGAAATCGGCGAATTGGCCAGCGGTTCAGTCGAAATGGCCGAACGCGCCGGCAAGTTGCTGGATGAAATTGTGCCTTCCATCAAGAAAACCTCAGACCTGGTGCAAGAAATTACTGCCGCCAGCGAAGAGCAAGCCAGTGGCGTGGGTCAGGTCAATGCAGCGATGAGTCAACTGAGCCAGGCGACGCAGCAGAATGCCAGTGCATCGGAACAATTGGCCGCCACCTCGGAGGAACTCAGTGGTCAAGCAACGCAGTTGCAGCAAGTTATGGGCTTCTTTAACGTAGGGGCAGTTGCGGGCAGCAGCGCCGGTGGCATGAAGAAATCGCCTGTCGCGGCGAAAAAGGTGACGACGATGAACAGGGGGTCGCCCGGTCAAGATTTTGTGCGGTTCTGATTTAAGGTTTACCGCATTTAGCAAATTTTTTTTAAGCGCTTAAAAAGTTTTGATATGACTCGTCGTAGAATGAACCCCCTTTTTTGGGGAGGTAAACCGCAATTGGCCAAACAGTTAGTCACACAATTGTTGTGGTTTTTCCTCGTTTTTAGGTTGAGTTTAGGTTGAGGTTAGCTTCACTCCATGATCGCTAGCCGTATTTGTTTAACCCCGTCAGCAGACACCCACATTAATAGAGGCTGTAGTGAAAACCATCTTTCTGGTCGATGATTCGGCGACAGTACTTATTAGCACTTCCAGCATTCTGGCTAAAGCCGGTTATAAAGTTGAAAAGGCCGCTTCAGCAGAAGAGGCGATGACCAAGTTCAAAGCCGGCTTAAAACCCGATTTATTGATTACCGACTTGAATATGCCCGGCATGAATGGCATTGAATTGATCAAACAGGTTCGGTTGATGCCCAATTACCGTTTCATGCCCATTCTGTTATTGACAACAGAATCGCAGCAATCGAAACGTGCGGATGCCAAGGCGGCGGGCGCGTCGGGTTGGTTGGTGAAGCCGGCGACGGCCGATGAATTGCTGAGCACCATCAAATTGGTCATCAAGTGAGTTTCAGTCACCTAAACGCGGTTTATTACCGGCGCGTCTCCGGTGTTTCCTTGGCAACGGCGCTGTTTCTCGGTGGCGCGGTTGCCGTGGGAGAGGTGACCATACATGAGTGGCTGGACACGATTTTTCATAGCATTCCATTCGGCCATGCCATCGGCACGGTGCTGATTGTGCTGCTGGCCTTTGCCATGCAATCTTTCTTTTCGCTATTGTTCTTTCGTGACCCGAGTTTGGGGGTGAGCAAAATCGGCGAAGAAGAAATGAGTGACTGTCAGGCGCATCACCGTGCCGCCTTGCAGCATGTGGCTTCGGAATTGCAAAGTTTCCCCGCATTCAATGAAGTGGTTTGCAAGCAATTATCCGCAGTGGCCACTGAGACCGAAGCGGCCGCTTTGACGATCATGGAAAAGCTGCAAATCGTCGATGGTTTGATTACTAGTTTGCAGCAATATGTCGGCAAGACAACGCAAGAATCGACTGAAGTTCTGGCTAGCTCAGAATCGCGACTAGAGGCCAATCGGCTGCTCATCAACTCGATGCAAGACCATATTCAAGCGCGAATTCAAGCCGGCAAAGAGGAGAACGCACGGATTAACCATGTGGTTAAAGAAGCGCGCTCGCTCGAATCGCTGGTTGATTTGATCAAGCATATTGCCGGACAAACTAATCTGCTTTCGCTTAATGCGGCCATAGAAGCGGCGCGGGCGGGTGAACAAGGCCGTGGTTTTGCGGTGGTGGCGGACGAAGTGCGCAAACTGTCTGATCAGACCACAGAAGCCGTATCCAAGATTCGTGAAGGCATCCTGACGGTGGCCAACAGTATTGAAAACGAATTCAAGGAGAAATTGGCTAAAGCCGGTTCGAATAGCGAGACGCATGCGTTGGAGCAATTTGCCCGTCAGTTGACTGAAATGGGTGAGCGTTATGCTGAATTGGTGACGCGTGAAGGAGATGTTTTAGGCCAGATCGACCAAACCAGCTCATCGCTTTCCAATATGTTCATGGAAGTGATGGCGAGCATTCAGTTTCAGGATGTTACGCGCCAGCAGGTTGGGCATGTCATGAGCGCGCTGCACCGGCTGGATTCGCACCTAGGGCTTTTATTGCAACGCTTGAATGATCCATCCGCCACGCTTGACATCAAACCACTGGCCACCCATCTTGACGAAATGTTTGATGGTTATGTGATGGATAAACAACGTGATCAGCATAGTCGGGCAGCGAGTGGGGCAACGAGTTGGGCAACGAGTGGGGCAACGACTAGCAGTAGTTACGTCAATAATGCTGGCGGTTCTAAAGTCGAGTTATTTTGATTTTGACTTTGTATAGATGTTGAGCCTGATCGCCCTTGTCGTCTTTTAAATTTCACTGTTTGTTTAGGTTGTTTGTGTAAGCTATTTGTGTAGGCTATTTGTGTAGGCCATTGCCCCTCGCAGGGAAGGAATCCGACCATGTCAGACGCTATTTCATCTCCGCTTGTTCTGGACGTTTCCATGACGATCTACAGCGCGAACGAGCTCAAAAACCAGTTATTGCTTGCGGTTCATAATGATCCGGATTTACAGCTTGATCTGTCGCAAGTGACCGAGCTGGATTCATCCGGTTTGCAGTTACTTTATCTGGCCAAACGTGAAGCTACGCGTCTCGGCCATACCTTAAGAATTGTTGCGCATAGTGATGCCGTCCGCGAAGTCATGGACCTCTGCAATTTAAGCAGCTTTTTTGGCGATCCGACCTTGATACCGGCACAAAAATTAAGCAAGCAATCCACCTTAGTGACCAAAGCAACAGGAGCCACGTATGGATGAATTAAGACAAGCCTACATCTCGGAATGTCAGGAACTACTGACCAGTCTGGATGAGAATCTACTGCGCCTGGAACAAGACACCACCGATTCCGATGCGTTGAATGCGGTTTTCCGCGCGGCCCACACCATCAAGGGCGGCGCTGGCGTGGTGGAATGTGATTTCATCGTCAATTTCACCCACGTGGTTGAAAACGCACTCGATGGCGCGCGCGATGGCCGCATCAAAATGGATAGCGACTTGATTCAGTTGTTGCTGGCCAGCGGTGACCACATTACTCAGTTGCTTCAATTTGCTGTTGATCCGGAAGATCGTCCGGATGAAGACACTTTGGCGCACGGTGAAGTGTTGCTGGCTGGATTACGCAAGTATTCACCCAGCGCAAAAGCGGGCCCTCAGCAGGTGGCGGGTGACGATGCGCATGTAGAAAGCAGTGGAGGTGGGTTGGTTGGTCATGATTGCTGGCACATTTCGATTCGTTTTGGCGAAAAAGTGCTGCATGAAGGCATGGACCCGCTTTCCTTCCTGCGCTATTTAAGCAGTTTTGGCGAAATTGCCCATCTCACCACCTTGCTTGACGCTTTGCCGTCGGCTGAAAGCATGGACCCGGAAGCGTGTTACATGGGCTTTGAGATTGATTTCCGCGCCAATACCAGCAAAGAGAAAATTGAACGCATCTTTGATTTTGTGCGTGATTCCTGTTTGCTCAACATCTTGCCGCCGTTCAGCCGCGTTTCACAATACGTTGATCTGATCATGTCGTTGCCGGAAGACAGCATGCGGCTGGGCGAAATTCTGGTTCATGCTGGCGCAATTACCCCGGCGGAGCTGGAAAAGGGCTTGTTTACCCAACTGAACGAAGAAGCGCAGGCCAAGGTTGAGGCAGAAGAAAACGAATTCCAGGAGTTGCACAAGGCCGCGCCGCTGGGTGAAATTCTGGTCGAACAGCAAGTGGTACAAAAAGAGCTGGTTGATGCGGCTATGGTCAAGCAGGCTCAGGTCAGCGACAAAAAAGCACAAGAATCGAAGTTGATTCGGGTGCAGGCTGACAAGCTGGATCAACTGATTAATCTGGTTGGTGAGTTGGTGATTGCCGGCGCATCTGCCGCCATGCTGGCGCAGCGCTCGAAAGATGCCGCCATGTTCGAGGCTAATTCAGTCGTTTCCCGTTTGGTGGAAGAAATTCGTGACGGTGCTTTGCAGTTGCGCATGGTGCAAATCGGCGAGACGTTCAATCGTTTCAACCGCGTGGTGCGCGATGCCTGTCGCGACATGGGCAAAGAAATTGACTTGGTGATTACCGGTGCCGAAACCGAACTCGATAAAACTGTGGTGGAAAAAATTGGTGATCCGTTGATGCATTTGGTGCGTAACGCGGTGGATCATGGCATTGAGCCCAAGCATGTGCGCGTTGAGCACGGTAAACCTGAAAAAGGCACGCTGCGATTGAACGCGTTTCACGAGTCCGGCAGCATCGTCATTGAGGTGATTGATGATGGCGGCGGCTTGGACCGGTCAAGAATTCTTGCCAAGGCAATCGAAAAAGGGCTGGTTGCGGAAGGTACCGAGATGTCAGATCAGGATGTTTATAAGCTGATCTTTGAGCCCGGCTTTTCTACCGCGGCGCAAGTGACTAATTTGTCCGGCCGCGGCGTTGGCATGGACGTGGTGCGTCGAAATATCGAAGCGCTGCGCGGCAGTGTGCATATCGACAGCATGCCGGGTCAGGGCACCAACATGTCCATCCGCTTGCCCTTGACTTTGGCCATTATTGACGGCTTCTTGACTGGGGTAGGGGACGCCGCTTACGTGGTGCCATTAGATTTGGTAGAAGAATGTATCGAATTAAGCAGCGAGGCGGCAGATCGCAATTACCTCAATTTACGGGGTGAGGTATTGCCGTTCATTCGCTTGCGCCAGCAATTCAACCATTCGGGTCAGTTGCGTCGTCGTCAGAGCGTAGTGGTGGTGCGCTATGCCGGTAAACGCGCTGGTTTGGTGGTCGATGAGTTAATGGGCGAATTCCAGACCGTGATTAAACCGCTCGGTCCGGTGTTTGCCCATTTGAAAGGCATTGCCGGTTCCACTATTTTGGGGAGCGGTGAAGTGGCTTTAATCCTGGATGTTCCCGCACTCATTGCACGCACTACCACCACCGGCGCGGAATACGCGTCAGAGCGGCTAGGCTTGGCGGCCTGATCGCATTCACTTAAATTTTAGTTAAACAGGAGAAACACGATGTTCAAGAATCTCAAGTTGGGTGTGAGACTGGCCATAGGCTTTGGCGTGGTCATGTTGCTGATGACCATTATTGGCGTAATTGGTGTGATGCGCGTGGCGGCGCTGGATGAATCGATTGATCTGTTGGTTAACGACCGTTTCCCGAAGACCGTACAGGCCAATACCATGGTCGATAACATCAATTTGATTGCCCGCGCGCTGCGCAACGCGCTGTTGCAAGAAGACCCTGCATTAGTGCAAAAAGAGGTTGCGCGAATACAAGATGCTCGCAAAATCATTGGTGAAAATCTGGAGAAATTGGAAAAATCCATACAAAGCGAAGCGGGTAAAGAGCTTGTAAAAACGATGCTTGATGAGCGTGCGACTTATGTTGGTGGTCAAGATGCCATATTGAAAATGTTGGCTGAAAGCCGACAAGTTGAAGCAAAAGCCTTTTTGTTTGCAACGCTGCGACCCCAGCAACAGGCTTATCTGGATGCGGTGAATAATTTGATTGCGTTCCAGAGCGATATCATGATCAAGAGCGGTAAGGAGGTCGCCGAATTAGCGACCGACACGCGTAATCAAATTTTGATCTTATTAGCGGTCGCCTTGGTTCTTGCAGTAATAGCCGCCTGGTTGCTGACCAGCAGTATTACCGGCCCGACCCGGAAACTGGTCGATGCCAGCGACAAGATGGCAGCCGGCGATTTGAATTTCAAACTTGATGTCGATAGCAAGGATGAAATTGGTATCTTGGCCAAATCAGTTATTGCCATACAGAACAGCGTGCAAGCGATGGTGGCGGATGCCAATATACTTTCTCAGGCAGCAGTGCAGGGTAAATTAGCCACCCGCGCCGATGCTAGCAAGCATAAGGGCGATTATCAGAAAATTGTTTCTGGTGTGAATGAGACGTTGGATGCGGTGATTGGGCCGTTGAATGTCACCGCGGATTACGTTGACAAGATTTCCAAAGGCCTCATCCCGCCGGTGATCACCGATAACTACAACGGTGATTTCAACCTGATCAAAGGCAACCTCAACAATATGGTCAAGATGATGAGTGATTTACTTGCTCAGACCGACATCATCATCAAGGGCGCGGCTGACGGCGAACTTGATAAACGCGCTAACGCAGATATGTTTGTCGGCGGTTGGAATCAGTTGGTTAAGGGTGTCAATGAAGCTATTACCAATATCGTCAACCCATTGAACGTTACGGCCAATTATGTCGATCAGGTCAGCAAGGGGGTTATCCCGCCGACGATCACCACTGAGTACAAGGGTCAGTACAACCTAATCAAGATTAACCTGAACAACATGGTTAAGATGATGAGCGATCTGCTGGCGCAGACTGACATCATCATTAAGGGCGCGGCTGAAGGCGAGCTTAACAAACGCGCTAATGCGGATATGTTTGTCGGCGGCTGGAATCA
>CAYWXO010000093.1:0-5117 GCA_964462255.1 uncultured Thiobacillus sp.
TAGCCGATTTCTCCACTTCAACCAAGCACATGCGGCAACTCGCCGCAATGGAGAGCTTCTTGTGGTAGCAGAAGTGCGGAATGGTGATGCCGAGCTGATGCGCGGCATCCATCACCGTGACACCGGCTGCAACTTCGATCTGTTTGCCGTCGATTTCGATCAGAGGCATATCATTTACCCACCCCGGAGTGACCCACCATACATTGCTTGTGTTCGATGTGATATTCGAACTCTTTACGGAAATGATTCACGAAGCTGCTGACCGGGCCGACGGCCGCCTCACCCAAAGCACAAATCGTATTGCCGGCGATATTCTTGCCGATGCGCAACAATTCATCGAGATCTTCCGGGCGGCCTTTGCCGTGCTCAATACGCTGCACAATGCGATAAAGCCAACCGGTTCCCTCACGGCAGGGCGTACATTGCCCGCAGGATTCTTCGAAGTAGAAGTAAGACAAGCGCTCCAATGCCTTCACCATGCAAACACTGTCATCCATGACAATGACCGCACCGGAACCAAGCATGGAGCCGGCTTTAGCAATTGAATCAAAATCCAGCGTACAGGCCATCATCACCTCGGCAGGCAACACCGGCGCTGATGATCCACCCGGAATCACCGCTTTTAACTGATGGCCATGGCGCACGCCGCCGGCCAGTTGCAACAAATCGGCAAAGGGCGTGCCCAGCGGCACCTCGTAGTTACCCGGTTTGTTGACGTGACCCGAGATGGAAAAAATCTTTGAACCGCCGTTATTGGGTTTACCCAACTCCAGGAATGTCTGACCACCGTGCTGCATGATCCAGGGAATCGAAGCCAGCGTTTCCGTGTTATTGATGGTAGTGGGCTTGCCGTAGAGGCCGTAGCTAGCCGGGAAAGGCGGCTTGAAGCGTGGCTGACCTTTCTTGCCTTCTATCGATTCGAGCAGCGCGGTTTCTTCACCACAGATGTAAGCGCCATAGCCATGATGGGCATGCAGGTCAAAATCCCAACCGGAGCTAAGTATGTTCTTACCGAGAAATCCAGCAGCACGCGCCTCATCCAAAGCGCGCTCCCAAGATTGATATTCTTCGAAGATCTCGCCGTGTATGTAATTGTAACCGGCCACCGCACCGAGGGTGTAACCCGCAATGATCATACCTTCAATCAATTGATGCGGATTAAAGCGCAAAATATCGCGATCTTTGAAGGTACCGGGCTCGCCCTCATCAGTATTACAGACTATATATTTATCGCCCGTATAACCACGCGGCATGAAGCTCCACTTCAGCCCCGTTGGAAAGCCAGCCCCGCCGCGACCGCGCAACGCACTGGTTTTCACCTCGGCAATAATAGCTTCTGCCGGCGTCTTCTCCGCCAGAATTTTTCGCAGAGCCGCATAACCGCCCTGCGCAGTATAGGTTGCCAGCGAAGCGGGCTCGGCGTGGCGAAGTGTCCAGAGACAAACCTGGTCATCGGGTTTTTGGGTAAACGCAAGCAAACTCATTTCATTTCATCCAAGAGTTTGTCCACCGAATCCGGCGTCAGGTGGTCGTGCATTTTGTGGTTGTTATGCAGACACAAAGGGCCATGACCGCAAGCGCCCATGCACTCGCCCTCTTTCAGCGTAAAACGCCCATCAGCCGTTGTTTCACCGAAGCCGATGCCTAACTTGGCCTGCATAACCTCTGCGATCTTATCTGCACCCTGTAATTGACAGGGTAAATTGGTACACAGCGTAATCTTGTGACGGCCGACCGGTGCCAGTTCATACATATTGTAAAAAGTCGCGACTTCATACACCGCGATTGCCGGCATTTCCAGGTAGTGCGCAACAAACTCAATGCACTCTTTAGAAAGCCAGCCCAGTTCAACCTGAGCGATGCGCAAGGCGCTCATCACCGCAGATTGCTTGTGCTCAGCAGGATACTTGCCGACTTCTTTGTCGATCAAGGCCAGGGATTGGACGGATAGCATAAGTATTTTTTACCTGTCTATATCGCCAAACACGATGTCCAGCGTACCGATAATCGCCACCACATCGGCGATCATGTGGCCGCGCGAGAGTTCGTCAAGGCCAGCCAAATGAGAGAAACCGGGGGCGCGCAACTTCAAACGATAGGGTTTATTCGCCCCATCAGAAATCATATAAACACCAAACTCACCCTTCGGATGTTCCACTGCCGAATAAACCTCGCCCGCCGGCACATGCATGCCTTCCGTGAACAATTTGAAGTGGTGAATCAAGCCTTCCATGTTTGTTTTCATCGAAACACGCGAAGGCGGCGCAATTTTGTGGTCAGCCACAATCACCGGGCCGGGATTCGCTTTCAACCACGCCACGCATTGTTGAATGATGCGATTGCTCTGCCGCATTTCTTCCATGCGCACCAAGTAACGATCGTAACAATCGCCCGTACGGCCAACCGGAATTTCAAAATCCATCCGATCATAAACTTCGTAGGGCTGCATCTTACGCAAATCCCAGACCACACCAGAACCGCGCAACATCGGGCCAGTAAAACCGAGCGCCTTCGCGCGGTCAGGATCGACAACGGCGATACCCACCGTGCGTTGCTTCCAGATGCGGTTATCGGTCAATAGCGTTTCATATTCATCGACATAACCGAAGAAGCGCTGCGCGAAATCTTCAATGAAATCAAGCACGCTACCTTGCCGGTTATCGTTCATGCGACGAATTTCAACCGCATCTTGCCGCTTATTGCTTTGATATTGCGGCATCCGATCAGGCAAATCACGATAGACGCCGCCAGGACGGTAGTAAGCCGCGTGCATGCGCGCACCCGACACCGCCTCATACACATCCATTAAATCTTCGCGCTCACGAAATGCGTACAAAAACACGGTCATCGCACCAATATCAAGGGCATGCGTACCGAGCCAAAGTAAGTGATTCAATATCCGGGTAATTTCATCAAACATCACCCGGATGTATTGCGCCCGTTCCGGCACTTGAATGCCCGCCAATTTTTCGATGGCCATGCAATACGCATGTTCGTTCACCATCATCGACATATAGTCGAGGCGGTCCATGTACGGCACGGACTGCAAAAATGTTTTGGTTTCGGCCAATTTTTCGGTGCCACGATGCAGCAAACCGACATGCGGGTCAGCGCGTTCGATAACTTCGCCATCCAGCTCCAGCACCAAACGCAACACACCATGCGCGGCCGGATGTTGTGGACCAAAGTTGATCGTGTAATTACGAATTTCCATGGCTGCGTCAGTCATCAGACGGCACCTCCGCGCTGTCCTTCACCTCGCTGAACATCACCTCGCTGACCAACATCGCCATAAGTGTTCTCACGAATGATGCGCGGCGTAATTTCACGCGGCTCAATGCTAACGGGTTGATAAACCACGCGTTTAAGTTCAGGGTCGTAGCGCATTTCTACATGACCGGAAATGGGGAAATCTTTACGGAACGGATGCCCAATAAAACCGTAATCGGTCAAAATTCGGCGCAAATCAGGGTGGCTATCAAACACGACGCCATACAAATCGAATGCCTCGCGCTCAAACCAATTAACCGCCGGCCAAATATCAACCAGTGAAGCAATCATGGGCAGCGCGTCGTCACTACAGAAGGCACGTAAGCGCAAACGATGATTACGTCTAACCGAAAGCAGATGCACCACCACGGCAAAGCGCTGTCCTGTCCAAGCCCCATCCTGGTAGGTGGAATAATCCACGCCACACAAATCAATCATGGAATCAAAGGCCAAGCCGGAGTCATCCCGCAAGCACAGCGCAACATCAAGCCAATCCTCCGGACGCACTTCCAGGGTCACTTCACCTAAAGTTACGCTGAGAGTCACGACTTTATCGCCCAATGCATTCTGCACTCGAGCAAGCAAATTTTCTGGCGTTAGTGGCATAAAGACAGGGGCAGAAGATAATTTAACGTTAAGGGTAGCGAGTCGTTTCTGCTAGCGCGCTATCGTATTGGTACGGCGGATTTTCTTTTGCAACTGAATCAGCCCATACAGCAAGGCTTCAGCGGTGGGCGGACAGCCCGGCACATAAATATCCACCGGCACGATACGGTCACAACCGCGCACGACAGAATAAGAATAATGATAGTAACCGCCGCCATTCGCACAGGAACCCATCGAAATCACCCAGCGAGGTTCCGCCATCTGGTCATACACTTTGCGCAAGGCTGGTGCCATTTTGTTGCACAAAGTACCGGCCACAATCATGAGATCCGATTGGCGCGGACTGGGCCGAAACACAATGCCAAAGCGATCCAGATCGTAACGCGACGCGCCCGCCTGCATCATTTCGATTGCACAACAGGCCAGACCAAACGTCATCGGCCAGAGCGAACCAGTGCGGGTGTAATTGACCACCGCATCGACGGTTGTCGTCACAAACCCTTTTTCGAGTACGCCTTCGATGCTCATCTCAGCATTTCCTTGCTAGCCATGTGCAAATCAATCCCAATCCAGGGCGCCCTTCATCCATTCATAGACGAAGCCGACGACAAGAATTCCCAAGAAAACCACCATCGACAGAAAACCGAATAAACCAATATCTTCCAGGACGATCGCCCAAGGAAACAGGAATGCGATTTCCAGGTCAAACAAAATAAACAGAATTGCGACCAAGTAATAACGCACATCAAACTTCATGCGCGCATCTTCGAAAGCTTCAAATCCACATTCGTAGGGCGACAATTTTTCTGCATCAGGTTTGTGCGGGGCCAACACGAAACCCGCCAGCATCGGTCCAATGCCGACCGCCAAACCCACCAGAATAAACATTAAAACCGGAAAATAATTTTCAAGCATGTTAACCCCAGAATCGCATGACTTGCATGACTGATGACATGCCAGGAAGCGCGCATTCTATGCGTTCATCCCTGTTGCGTCAAGACGACTAAAATTCCAAAAAACCTTTTGCTTTCAATAAGTTAATAATAAAACATCATGCTACATAAACAAATTGAATAGCCCCTCTTCTTCACAAAAAAACAGGCGACCTTGGTCGCCTGTAAAAGCTGCTATCGAATCTGGGCAGCGGTGTCCTGCTCAAGGGACGGGAACATTTTCACGTCATGGCAGGAATAAAACATTCGCTAACGCGCGTAAGGGAGTCACATACGAAACATCTCAAA
>CAYWXO010000093.1:5217-12699 GCA_964462255.1 uncultured Thiobacillus sp.
ATACGAAACATCTCAAACCGCAGAAGAAATCGGCGTCAATTTCCAAATATCAGCGTTGTATTCCAGCATGGTGCGGTCAGTAGAAAATTTTCCGCTGGCGGCCGAGTTGATGATACTCATGCGAACCCAGCGATCGCGATCACGATACGCCGCGGCGACCTGCTCCTGCGCATCGACAAAGGCGCGGAAATCGGCGGCCACCAGCCAAGGATCATGCGGATTACGAATCGCATTGATGATCGGATCAAACAAGCCGGCCTCTCCATCATTAAAATGCCCCGATTCAAGCAAATCCATCACGCGTTTCAGGTCAGCATCCGCTTCAACCAAGCGATTCGGGTCGTAATTGCCGCGCGTCGCCTCGACTTCTGCCGCGGTCAAGCCAAACAGGAAGAAATTTTCCGCGCTATCCAGCTTCATGACTTCTTCACGAATTTCAATATTGGCACCATCCAGCGTGCCGATAGTCACCGCACCGTTCATCATGAATTTCATATTGCCGGTGCCGGAAGCCTCTTTGCCGGCGGTGGAAATCTGCTCAGACAAATCGCTGCCCGGCGCAATAATTTCCATCGCAGAAACGCGGTAATTCGGCAAAAACGCCACTTTCAAACGATCGCCCACCAGCGCATCGCTATTGACCCGTTCCGCCACCTTGCAAATCAAAGTGACGATGCGCTTGGCGATGAAATAACCCGGTGCCGCCTTGCCGCCTATCAACACGCAGCGCGGCGTCCAGTTTGCATCGTCGCCCTGCTTCAAACGTGCATATAAATGGATGACGTGCAAAATATTGAGCAATTGACGCTTGTATTCATGGATGCGTTTAACCTGCACATCAAACAGCGCTTCTGGATTGAATTTAACGCCGCAATCGCGCCGCACCAACTCAGCCAGCCGTGCTTTGTTGGCCAATTTGACGTGGTACCAGCGATCGCGAAAATCGACGCTATCGGCATACTTAGCCAAGCCGCTCAACTTATCCAACTGAGAAACCCAACTATCGTCCCCCAAAGTCTGGCTGATCAATGCTGCCAAACCCGGGTTAGCGGCAGCCATCCAGCGCCGTTGCGTCACGCCATTGGTTTTATTGTTGAATTTCTCCGGCCACAGCTCATAAAAGTCTTTGAACAGGCCCTGCTGCAACAAATCCGAATGCAACTGCGCCACGCCATTAACCGAATAACTGCCGACAATCGCCAGATACGCCATGCGCAACTGCGGCTCCGGACCTTCTTCAATCAGCGACATGCGCGCCAATCTGCCGCTATCGCCAGGCCAACGCAGCGCCACTTCGTTCAGGAAGCGCGCATTGATCTCATAAATAATTTCCATCAATCGCGGCAACAACTGGCTAAACAAACGTACCGACCATTTTTCCAGCGCCTCAGGCAGTAAAGTGTGATTGGTATAAGCCATGGTGTGACGCGTGATTTCCCAGGCTTCTTGCCACTCCATGCCATAGACATCCATCAGCAGACGCATGAGTTCCGGCACTGCGCAGGTCGGATGCGTATCGTTCAACTGGAAGCAATTCTTGGCAGCAAACGGTCTGAAATCGTTGCCGTGGCGACGCTCCCAACCGCTCAGCACATCCTGCAGACTGGCGGAAGCCAGGAAATATTGCTGGCGCAAGCGCAATGCCTTGCCGTTTTCGCTCGCATCATTCGGGTACAGCACCATGGTGATGTTTTCCGCTGCATTCTTGGCCGCAACCGATTCGGTATAAGAGCCGGCATTGAACTCGCCCAAATCAAATTCATCAGTCGCCGAGGCGCTCCAGAGACGCAGCACATTCACCGTATCATTTTTATAACCGGGAATCGGCGTGTCGTAAGGTACCGCCAGCACATCGTGGCTATCGACCCAGCGTGCATGCCGTCGCCCTTGCTTATCGAGAAAATGATCGACGCGACCATAATATTGAATGCGGCGCGTATGTTCCGGCCGCTCCACTTCCCACGGATTGCCATCGCGTAACCAGTGATCCGGCTCTTCAATCTGACGGCAACTCTCCACCCGTTGGCGGAACATGCCGTATTCATAGCGAATGCCGTAGCCCATCACCGGCAATTGCAAACTGGCACAACTATCCAGAAAGCAGGCGGCCAGGCGGCCAAGACCGCCATTACCCAAACCGGCATCATGCTCAACGTCGAGCATTTCTTCCATATTCAAACCAAGACGACGCAAGGTCGGCTCAATCCTTTCACCCAGGCCCAGATTAAGCAGCGCGTTATTGAGCGTTCGCCCCATAAGGAATTCCAGCGACAAGTAATAAGCGTGCTTGGCGTCCTGTTCTTCATACGCGTAACGCGTCCGTTTCCAACGCTCCATCAAGCGATCACGAATGGCCAAGGAAAGCGCTTGGTAGGGGTAATGCGAAGATCGACAATGCCTATCGCGCCCGAGAAAATTGCCAAAGTAACGCCGAATATCCAATGCCAAAGCATCTTCATCCATACCGAGTTGCGGCACTTCAAACAACTCCGGGGTGGGATTACTGAGACGCAGGGGTTTAAGAGTGGTGTGATTTTGGTTCATGTAGAGCATCCAATTGTTTTTGTAACGAACATGGGTTAGCGAAAAGATAACAACAAAAATACGCTTTTGCAGAACAGGTTCGACGCATTACTAACGCGTCTGATAAAACTTCATCGGTGTGGCACGCACGGTTTGCTCACGCATTTCTTGCGCGCGTTGATTGATCACCGCGCGCTTCATTTTACCGACTACATGCATTTCGCAGGCTTTACAGTCGAAACGAAGTGTCAATTTTTCACTACCGTTGATCAAACTGAGCGGTTCTGCGCGCACCGTGCCTTGCACGCCGGTGACGCCAACCGTCTGCTTCGGGCACAAACTCAGCGAAAAACGCACGCAATGTTTAGTGATCATCAAAGAAACCTCGCCCGGTTCTTCGTGGCTTTCATAGGCGGCGGCGATCAGTTTTACGCCATGGCGCGCATAAAAATCACGCGCCCGCGAATTAAACACATTACCCAAATAGCTAAGACTATCTTCCGGATAAAGCGCCGACTTTGCCTGCGCCCGCGGCAAACGTGCCCACGCCTTGCTGCGCGCCTGTTCCAGCGCCTGCACGGCATCTCGCCGCAATGCGTTGATCGCCGAAGCCGGCACGAAATAAGGCTGGGTCAACTGCAATGAAATATCGATCGGCTTGAATATTGTCGCGCCCAGTTTGGCCAGATTTTCACGCAATGACGCTTCGGCACGCGCCGCATCCTGCGCAATCGCTTTATTGATTATTACCTCGGCTTGCGCGCTGACGCCCTCGCCATCGGTCAACACCAGTGCCAGCCCTTGTGGCGTTTCGGATAAGCGCAACCAAATGCCGATGCGTCGCTCACTCGACTTTTTATCGAGCGTGCGCTGCCAACTCATATCGCGATTGCGATTAATTTCTACGCCAACGCGCAAATCCTTTAAATCTACGCGCGCGTCTTTTGGCTGCACGCGCCAACGATTTTCGCCGACGCGCTCAGCCGTATTAATCGCCAGGCCCACCAACACTTTCTGTAAATCGTAATAACACAGGCCATCGCCATTATTCAGCGTGGCCGCCGTTTCAATCTCCACCCAATCCGGGCCCAGCTTGAGTAGATGACCAATCGGATGTCCCGGATTTTTCGGGCTATCAAACGCCCCAATGTCCATCTTGCGGCCATGCACAAAGTAATCGGTTGCGCCGCGGTTAAAGTTCAAGTCGGGATCTGGCACAAACGAAAAACTGCACTCACCGCTGGCGCTGCGGGCGAATTCCGGACGCGCATCCAGAATCTGATCCAGCAATTGACGATAGTGCGCCGTGATGTTTTTTACGTAGCCCATATCCTTGTAACGCCCCTCAATTTTGAAGCTGCGTACCCCCGCATCAATCAGCGCGTTCAAGTTTTGGCTTTGATTATTGTCTTTCAGCGACAAGACATGTTTATCGTGCGCGACAATGCCGCCACGCGCATCGACCACCTGATAAGGCAAACGACAAGCCTGACTGCAATCACCGCGATTGGCACTACGACCGGTGTGCGCATGGCTGATATAACACTGCCCGCTATAAGCTACGCAGAGGGCACCATGCACAAAGAATTCGAGTACCGCCTCGGTTTCCGGGTGAATGGCCGCGTGAATTTGCGCGATCTGCTGCAACGTCAATTCTCGCGCCAGCACTAATTGCGACAAGCCCACATCGGCCAGAAAGCGTGCTTTCTGCGGCGTGCGAATATCGGTTTGCGTACTGGCATGCAACTGAATCGGCGGCAAATCCAATTCCAGCAAGCCCATATCTTGAATGATCAGCGCATCAACGCCCGCGTCATACAACTGACCAATTAATTGACGCGCCGGCATCAATTCATCATCACGCAATAGCGTGTTCAAGGTGACAAAAATACGCGCATTAAAGCGATGCGCATGCTTAACCAAGCGGGCAATATCCGCCACGCTGTTGTCTGCACTGCTACGCGCGCCAAAGGAAGGTCCGCCGATATACACCGCATCGGCACCGTGTTGAATCGCTTCAATACCAATATCGACATCGCGGGCCGGAGCGAGGAGTTCAAGTTGATGATTTTTCATGGGCGCAATTGTCGCCTGAACTGAGTGAATCTTCGCAACCTGGAACGCAACCTCGATCGAAACTTCACACGACACTCCATCATTTCGAAACGACAAAACAAGTGTATAAAGCGAACGCTATAAGGACGGCGTTAACGCTAGTCCAGTCACCAATACGACCCTTACTTATGCATGAGGAGATAGCATGTTTGGCAAGTCACACCGGCTTGAAATTGAGATCAACACGCTAAAAACCGCGCTGGCTGCAAAGGAACAAGAATTAGCAGCAGAGCAAGAATCGCGGCGCCACGTCGAGTCCGGCATACTGACTGCCACCCGGCAAAATGAACAACGCGAAATGTATGACAAAGGCTTGTTCCAGCGTTTTATCAGCTTTAGCCTGTCGCTCGGCGACTGCCAAACCTCCATGGGCGGACTAGCCAGCGCCATGAAAAAAGAGTCGGAAATCATCGACCGGACGGCAACCGCGGCCACCTCCAACGCCAGCTCAGTTCACCGCGTCAGCGAAAACGTCAAAACGATGTCGAGCAAATCGCAAGAGATTGCTAAAACCGTCGAGAACCTGGATGCCCGCGCCGCGCAAATTGGTGGCATCGTCAACCTGATCAAAGATATTGCCGACCAAACCAACCTGCTCGCACTCAATGCTGCCATCGAAGCCGCCCGCGCAGGCGAACAAGGACGCGGATTTGCCGTAGTGGCGGATGAAGTGCGCAAACTGGCCGAAAGAACGGCAGGCTCCACCGCTGAAATCTACGGCTTGGTCAAAGCCATACAAAGTGAAGCCTCGTTAGCGCGAAGCGCCATTGAAGTCAGCCCGGAACAAGCCGAAACCTTCCGTACTGACGCCTCGCGTGCCGATGTCGCCATGACTGAATTGCTCGCCATTGCCGAAAACAATCGCACCACCATCCGCGCTACCGCGCTGCGTGCCTTCGTTGAAGTCGCCAAAATTGACCATCTCATTTACAAAATGGAAATCTACAAAGTGCTCATGGGCTTATCCGACAAAAAGCCCGATAACTTTGCCAGCCACCACGAATGTCGCCTCGGCAAATGGTATTACCACGGTGACGGCCACGACTGCTTCTCCAAACTCAAGCCCTACCAAGCCATCGAATCTCCGCACGTTGAAGTGCATGCGCACGGACGCGCCGCCGTGCAATGTTTTCTCGATGGCAAACTGGAAACAGCGCTGGTTGAGGCCGACAAAATGGAATATGCCAGCCGCAGCGTTTTAAAAGAATTGGAGAACCTGGCCGTCATTGGTGAGCAGGATTCCTGCGCGTTGGTCAAATAAGGAAACATTCACGTTGTTTCATGCGCAAATAAATCAGCAATCCGCTCACGCGCATGAATCAAACGAGGCACGGCACCCGCTACCATCACTTCAGCCGCACGCGGCCGCGAGTTGTAGTTTGAGCTCATGCTCATCCCATAAGCACCGGCCGAACAAATCAGCAGCAAATCACCTTCCACCAGGGCAAGACTGCGGTCGTGACCGATGAAATCGCCCGTTTCACACACCGGCCCCACCACCGCATACTGACGCGGCTCAATGGGTTCAACCAGCTCAACCCGGCTTTCAGCAGAACAAACCGGCAAAATATCGTGCCAGGCGTCGTACAACGCCGGCCGCATCAAATCATTCATCGCCGCATCAACAATGGCAAAATCCTTCGCTTCACCGTGTTTCAAATACTCCACCCGCGTCAACAGCCAACCGGCGTTGCCGACCAGCGAACGGCCCGGCTCCACAATCAACTTTTCGCTGCGACCGTGCATACGATCCAGCAAAACGCGCGCGTAATCGTGCAACTCAGGCGGCGTTTCATCGCGATAACGAATGCCGACACCGCCGCCCACGTCAATATGTTGCAGCGTGATGCCGTCCTGCTGCAACGCATCAACCAGCTCCAGGACGCGATCCAGCGCCTCGCCAAACGGCGCAACTTCCGTCAACTGCGAGCCGATATGGCAATCAATGCCGATAATGCGCACATGCGCCATGGCGGCAGCTTCCCGATAAACACGCAGCGCCTGCTCATGCGCAATGCCAAATTTGTTGTCTTTCAGGCCGGTAGAAATATAAGGATGGGTTTTCGCGTCCACATTTGGGTTCACCCGCAAACTGATGGCGGCAGTGCAGCCCAGTTCACCGGCAACCCGATTCAACCGCGCCAATTCACTTTCTGATTCAACATTGAAGCAGTGAATGCCAGCCTGCAAAGCCGCCTGCATTTCAACTGCCGTTTTACCGACGCCGGAAAACACCACCTTGGCCGGATCACCGCCCGCCGCCAATACTCGCTCCAACTCCCCGCCGGAAACAATATCAAAGCCAGCGCCCAACTCCGCAAACAAATGCAAAATGGCCAGACTGGAATTGGCCTTCACCGCGAAACAAACTTGATGCGGATGCGCTGCCAGCGCTTGATCATAGGCACGATAAGCGTGCGTTAACGCCGCCTGCGAATAAACATAACAAGGCGTGCCGAATTCAGCAGCAAGGGTCGCAAGCGACACATCCTCGACATGGAGCACACCGCTCCGATTAAAAAGTGCATTCATGGTTAGGCTGCCTATTATTTAGGGGCGGGATCAGGTTGGGTGGGTTGGGTGGGTTGGGTGGGTTGTGAGGGGGGTGCGGTGCTGGGCACAGATTTTGGCGGAGTTTTTGGCAAATACAGCTCGCCTTTTTTACCGCAGCCGGCCAACAAAAACGCTACGCACACCATCAAGAAAAATCGAAGCAAGAAATTTTGCATGGAGAAACCTTTAAAATCGCGTGCAGTTTAGCAGCCTGATGTTTACCGAACCAAACTGCACCTTTATGGAGTTTGATATGACAGAAAGTGAATACACCCGCTTGGCCGATGAAAC
>CAYWXO010000094.1:0-12690 GCA_964462255.1 uncultured Thiobacillus sp.
ACTTAAACCGCTCATCCACCTCTCCGGAAGGGTGCGCAGAATACACGCCGAAGCCATACCTGACAAGTCCAAAAGTCTAATAGCGCAAAAATCGCTCTCTCAAACACGCTCTCAGCGTTAACACGACCGATTGCGCCATTTAACGCCAAATTATCCACAGACCTTCTGCCACGACCCTGAAATAGCAAAATTTAGCAAGCAGTTATACACAACCACGCCCCACGGATACAGCCACACACTTGACACTTCCTCGACAAGTCGCTAGCCGCAAAAAACCGATTGACTTTAATAACTCATTGAAAATAAAGGACAAAAAATTTGCACAATTTTTAAGCCGCCGCCTCAAGCCAGCCATTTATCAGGCTGTGTGACCGTTTAATGACAGCTTATCCACATAGTTATCCACAGCTTCGGTGGACAAGTTAAAACTCCCCTTTCGGCGCATCGGTTTCGGGGCCACTTCTATGAAACAACTTTAACTTTGCGCGCTAACTGACCCTCACCATCATTCATTACCAACGCTCATTGCCAACGCTCATTGCCAACGCTCATTACCAATCTTCAATAACCCCACAAGAAAAATACAGCCGCAAGCGGGTTAAAATCGCCGTTCAATTTTTCACCCACCCACTTTATTGCCTTTGATGCCATGGACTACACCGCACTTCGCACCCTGCATACCGCAACCGTCCACCTAACTCTCATCCTGTTTTTATTGCGCGGCGTGTGGATGCTGCTTGAATCGCCATTGCTGAAAGCCCGTTGGGCGCGCATCGTGCCGCACGTCAACGACACCTTTTTACTGATCGGTGCCATCGGCATGCTGATCAGCGCAGAAATGAATCCGCTTGAACAGCCGTGGCTCATAGCGAAAATCATCGGCTTACTCGCCTACATCGGGCTGGGCGTTGTCGCATTGAAAACCGGCAAAACCAAAACCAGCCGCGTCATAGCCTTGGTCGCCGCATTGGGCGTATTTGCCTACATCATGGCGGTTGCAATCACCAAACAGGTCATTCCCGGCGTGGCATAAAAAGGACCTGCTGATGTCGATACCGCCAACCCTGCTGCCAGAAATTTATGCCAATCGCGCTGAATTAATCGCGTTGCGTCACGACCTGCACGCGCATCCCGAGCTCGCATTTCAAGAACAACGCACCAGTGACCGCGTTGCTGAATTTCTCATGGCACAAGGCATCCCGGTGCAGCGCGGTTTGGCCGGCACGGGCGTCGTCGGCGTGCTGAAATGCGGCGACAGTCCGCGCTCGATCGGTTTACGCGCCGATATGGATGCCTTGCCGGTACACGAACAGAATCAGTTTGCGCACCGCTCGCAACATGCAGGCCGCATGCACGCCTGCGGCCATGATGGTCATACCGCCATGCTGCTCGGTGCCGCGCAATATCTGGCAAAACAACGCGATTTCGACGGCACAGTTGTCTTCATTTTTCAGCCAGCGGAAGAATCCGATGGCGGCGCACGCGTCATGATCGAACAAGGTTTATTCACCCTGTTTCCGGTGGACGCGGTATTCGGCATGCACAACTGGCCCGGCCTGCCTGTCGGACAATTTGCCGTGCATAACGGCCCGGTCATGGCCTGTGCCGATCAATTTGATATTTCATTGCACGGTCATGGTGCGCATGCTGCCATGCCACATCAAGGCCGCGACCCACTGCTGGCGGGCGCGGCACTGGTACAAGCCCTGCAAAATATTGTCAGCCGGAGAATTGACCCACTCAACGCCGCTGTGCTGTCCATCACCCAATTTTTCGCAGGGGGCGACGCCTACAACATCATCCCGGCCAAAGCACGCATCGCTGGCACCGTGCGCGCCTTCACCACCGAAACGGAAGATGCCATCGAAACGGCCATGCATGCTATTTGCAACGGCATCGCCGCCGCACATGGCGTAGAAACCACCCTGGATTATCGACGCGGCTACCCGCCCACCGTCAACACGGACGCCGAAGCCACTTTTTGCCGCGACGTTCTGACCGCCTTAATCGGCAGCGCCAATGTCATCACCCAGGCTCCCCCTTCAATGGGGGCTGAAGATTTTTCCTATATGTTGCGTGAAAAACCAGGCTGTTATGTTTGGATAGGCAACGGCCTTGCCGAAGGCGGTTGCATGCTGCATAACCCAAGCTATGATTTCAATGACGCCATCCTGCCGCTGGGTTCCAGCTACTGGGTGCGTTTAGCACAACAGTTTTTGCGTAACAACGCATCATCACCAAGACTTTACCCCCTAGAGAAAGGACTCTCATGTACGCACACACCATCGAACTCGCCCTCCCCATCGACCAGGCCATTGAGAAACTGAAGGCCGCGCTGACCGAAGCCAAAATGGGCGTCGTGTCTGAGGTGGATGTTCAAGCCATCATGAAGGCCAAAATCAACCACGACATTCCACCCTATCGTTTGCTGGGTATCTGCGCGCCCGGCATTGCGAAAGCCGTCATTGAAGCCGATCGTGATGCCGGTGCATTACTCCCCTGCGGTTGCTGCGTCTATGAAACCTCACCGGGTAATACGCGTATCGCCCTGCAAGATCCCAGCACAATTGCCAAACTGGCTGACAACGCCGCAATCACCGCAGCCATGGAAATAGGACAAAGTCATTTAGCTGGCGTTTTAGCCAACCTCGCCAACCTCAAGGCATAATCTCACAACATAAGCTCTCAACATAAACTCATATCCCATTAAGGAAAAATCATGCACCATAAATTCACGCTAGCCGTACTACCCTTACTCCTTCTAACCGCTTGCGCCAGCACGCCCGACAGCGCACAACTAGCGGATGAAGCGCGCAAAACTGCCGGTGGCCTGATTCAAACGCTGGGCGGCGAACTCAAAACCGCCATGACCGCCGGTGGGCCGGGCCAAGCCATCATCGTCTGCAAAGAGAGAGCGCCTAAAATTGCCGCCGAAGCCGCGCAACGCACCGGCATGCAAATCAAACGTGTCAGCCCGAAAAACCGCAATCCCAAAGGCGTGCCAGATGCTTGGGAAACCGAAGCACAAGCAAGTTTAGAAAAGCGGCTAGCCGCAGGTGAGAAACCCGAAACACTCGACATGCACAGCATCGTCAACACACCCGATGGCAAAGTATTTCGCTACGCCAAAGCACTGGTCATGCAACCGGTGTGTGGAACCTGTCATGGCCCAGCCGAAAATCTCTCACCTGAGGTCAAGGCCAAACTCGCCGCGGAATACCCCAATGACAAAGCCATTGGCTATACCCCCGGCATGATTCGCGGCGTTCTATCCATCAAGAAAACGCTGTAATCTATCTCTTCAATCTATCGCATTCCCATCTCATGACCGAATCTCATCCTCCTCGACTCCAATATTTTCCTGCGGCTTGGTTCGCCATGATCATGGGACTGTCCGGCCTGACGCTAGCCTGGCGCAAAGCGGAAGAAAATCTAAACTTATCCATTAATCCAAGCATGGGCCTCCTTTTGCTGGTCACCAGTTTATTTGTGATCATTGCGGCCCTGTACACGACAAAAATTGTTAAATACCGCGCTGCCGCACAAAAAGAATGGGCACATCCTGTTAAGATGCACTTTGTACCGGCAGTGAGCATTGCATTAATCCTACTTTCCATTGCATGGCTACCGATCAGTGCAGCCTATTCAAAACTGCTCTGGATCGCAGGGGTCAGCTTGCACTTAGTCTTAACACTTTATGTCATTACCCAATGGATGCATCACAGCAAGTTTGAAATCATGCATCTAAACCCGGCATGGTTTATTCCCGTTGTCGGCAACATTTTGATTCCTATCGCCGGCGTTACGCATGCGCCGATCGAAATCTCCTGGTTCTTCTTTAGCATCGGCCTCGTATTCTGGCCGGTGTTACTCACCATCATCCTGTATCGCGTCATCTTTCATACCAGCATGCCAGAACGCTTGATGCCGACGCTATTCATCCTGATTGCACCGCCAGCCATTGGATTTATTTCTTACGTTAAACTCGTCGGTGAAGTCGATGCCTTTGCCCAGGTTTTATATCACTCAGCCCTGTTCTTCACCCTGCTGTTGTTTTCGCAAATACGCTACTTTACCAACCTTAAATTTTTCCTCTCCTGGTGGGCCTATTCCTTCCCACTCGCCGCAATCACTATCGCCAGTTTCGTCATGTTCGAACAAAGTGGTTCACTGCTTTTTCTGCGCATCTCGGGGGTTTTACTCGGCATCGCCAGCGTCGTCATTACCGGTTTATTGATTCGCACCGCAATGGCCGTCAAACGCCAAGAAATTTGCGTGGAAGAATAAACGCCGGTTGTGTTGTTAGCTGCGTTGTTAGTTGCGTTTTTTACCATTTATTAACCTGCGTCAAGCATTTTTGCTGCAAGCCCCCTTTTATCGCAACAAGGGGCTAGCATGCTTCTCTCCCGCATCATGCGGGCCGCTTTCCAAGTTCGATCCCACCACTTCGGAGTTAACTATGAATCGTACCTCTATCCTGTTTGCAGCCCTGGCCACCGTTGGCCTGATTTCCGCCGCTGGCTTCGCACAAGCCGCTGATGCACCGGCTTCCGCACCAGCAACATCTGCCAACACCACGCCCACCACACCGCAAGAATGGGCCGGAAAAATGCTGGATACCACCCAAAATGCAGCCGCGTTCCGCGATCCCGCCGCATTCCAGCAATGGACCAACGCCATGTTGAACCCGGCCACATCCATGGCCATGATGCAACAAGGCATGGACCCCAACACCACCATTCGGCTGCTTTCTGGCTTGATGAATCCAGCCTCCATGCAGAACTACATGCAGTTCACCGACCCCAATGTCGCCATGAAATGGCTGAGCGCCGGTATCGATCCCCGCTTTGCCACCGCCATGCTCAGCCAAGGACTCAACCCCAACGTCTATAGCAACATGATGGCTGCCCCCTTGAGCCCGCAAATGATGGGCATGGGCACACAAATGTTGAATCCCAATATGTACACCAATTGGATGACAGCCCCGATGAATCCCGCTGCAGTCAACACCATGATGGCACCGTTGAATCCCAACCTGTACACCAATTGGATGAACACCGGCATGAACCCCAACACCTATGGTTCCTGGGGCCAGATGATGACGATGCCGATGGCGCAAACCGGCGCGCAAACCGGCGGTATCGCGCTTGATCCGGCTATGTTGCTGAAACTGCTGCAGCTCATGCCAACCATGGCACAGCCGGGCCGATAATTCAGTAATAAGTATTTTCAGTAATAAAAAAACCCGGCACTACAAAGCCTGTCGTGCCGGGTTTTTTAAACACCTCACCCACTCCAAACATTTACCCCAAACACCTACCCTGCATCGACCCAAACCTGGCCATCTGCAACTTTAGTGGCATAAGTCGCTAGCGGGCAGTCAGCCGGTTCATTCAAAGGTTTGCCATTGGCCAGATCAAAATAACTGCCGTGAAGTGAACATTTGATCGAACGGCCTTTAATGCAGCCAAACCACAAAGAATAATCCTCGTGGCTGCACATTTCATCGACGCAGAAATACGCTCCCTCCGCATTGACCAACAACAGCGCCTTACCAACCGGTGCGACGCGCTTCATCTGCCCGACGCCCAGCTCATTTTCTTGCGCCACCGCAACCCAGGCCATTACTTCACCCTCGCAGCAGCACGGCCAGAATCCAACGCGGCACGCACCCTTTCACCGGCACTCTTGAACGTTGCTGCTTTACCTAAGTGGTGCAAAATCAAACTGGCCGTTAACAATAAAGAATCGTAAGTCGGGCCCGGTTCGCCACGAAGTGCCGCCATACCGGCTTTAGCTGCCGCTGCCGCCGTCGCGTTAATATCAACGGCAATCGCCACCTCATCTGCGCGTTCAGTTTTCGGCAAATCATCCGGCAACGGCACCGACCGCGCCGTTTGCTCAATCCCTAGCGCAACCGGATCAAGATCAATTTCAAATTCTTCGCCATGATTATCGTAGCGGGTCGCTTTGCCCGGCTGACGCAAAGAAGGAATCACGCCCCCCTCAACGCCTCGAATGATCAAGGCAGAATCAAAACCGGCATGCCGCGCAAGCATGGCGTAAATCGGCGGATAAGGTTTGTGAACGTAGCCGGTAACCAGGTGCGTTTTTTGCCGACCGCAAATCGGCTTGGCCTGCGTTTCAATCGTGGTAATGGCTTGGCGCTTGATGATTTTGCTGCGCAGCGGAATCAAATCATGTAAGGCTGGGCAAAACTGCGCCTGATCGACATAACTCCAGCCCAAGGCGGGGTCACTCAACCGCGCGGCCGCTTCGCTCGGCGATAAATCGACATTCACCCCGGCGGCACGAATGACATGCCGTGCCGTCACGCCAAACTTGGGCCCAACCGCTTCCAAGCCATGACAAATCGCCGGCACCCCCAACTCCGCCAACAGCGGGCCCAAGAACGGAGCCGCGGGCAAACAGCGGTTATAGCCATCATAGGGGTCAGCGATATCGACCACCTCATCAACCGCTGCGGTGACCCGTAAAGTAGCCTGCAAGATGGCTTCCAAAATGCCTTTGAATTCGTCGTTGGTTTCTCGCTTCATGCGCAACGCGATTAAGAAAATACCGGCCTGTACCGGATCAACCGCATTCTCCAGAATGGCTTGCATCCCCAGACGCGCTTCTTCTATCGAGATGTTTTTCGACAATTCTGGCCCAGTCGCAATGCGCTGGATGATGGAATGCATGGCCTTGGCCAGATCGACCGGTGAGGTTTGATTTTGCATAGCGGGGGCGTTCATTAGCAACTCCTTAAATGGTTGCGCAAGGATAGGGAGTTAAAGGGGCTTTGGTCAACCCTGCCGCCCTCGCCCCTGCCGCAGCCGCTCAAACAAACACACCGCCGCCGCCGTTGCAACGTTAAGTGATTCAACCTTTCCCTGCATGGGAATGATGAAAGGTGTTGCGGCAGCGCATAGTGCAGCCGACAAGCCGGCACCTTCATTGCCAAAAGCAAAGCCAACCGCACCACGCAAATCCAGGTCGAATAATGCTTCGTGCGCGGCCAAACTGGCGGCATAGACTGGGCCGGCGAAATCTCGCACCACCGCCAGCAAATCGGCGTTTTCATGCAGCGCTACTTGAAAATGCGCGCCTTGACCACCGCGCAAACATTTCGGCGACCACACATCGCAACAGCCGCTGGACAAGTAAACCGCTGCAAAGCCGGCCGCTGCGACGACTCGCAAAATTGCGCCTAAATTGCCGGGATCTTGTACATTTTCCAACAAAACAATCGCGACATAATCGGCCGGCACTGCGCGTGGGCTGTTGGAATCTTCGTCAACGTTGAACACTGCGCCCATGTCGATAACCCCGATCACACCGGTGGGCGTCTCTACCGGGGTCAGCGCGTTAAACAAGGCGTTTGGCAACACGCAGGCCAATGCCGCCGGCAAACGCTCGCACCACGCCGCCAACGGGCCGGCTGCCGCGCTTTCAGAAAAAATCAAACGCTGAATCGTGACGCCCGCCTCGCTGGCGGCTTGCAGTAAATGCGGCCCATCCAGCAGGGTGCGGCCGCTGTGTCGGCGCGCACGACGATCCGTTGCCAAAGTCAACCATTCCTTGTAGAGCGGATTATCACGCGATGTGATTGATTTCATTGGCAAACATCCGTAGAACCCGGTGCGCAGACACGGCCATCAAACCAAGTCGCTTTATCCAGGCGCGTGGCGTTGAAGCGAACGCCGGTCAACTTGGCACCGGTCAACACGGCGTAGCGTAAATCGGCGCGGCTCAAATCGGCACCGGTCAAATCAGCGCCGCTCAGATCTGCGCCAGTCAAATTGACCTCACTTAACTCGGCATTGCGCAAGCTGGCGTTCTTAAACGAGCCATACGCCAAATCGGCCCCGCGCAATTGCGCATCATCCAACAGCACTTTATCCATGCGCGCATTTCTTGCCACCCCACCCGGCTGCGCTATGCCGCGTCGATCACATCCGGCCCAATTAACCGCATCGCTCAACGCCACGCCGCAATTGGCCGATTGCTCAACCCCCGCCTGAATTTTTTTATTGCTCTGCCCCAGCCAAACCGCAATCCCCGCTCCCGCCACGAAAAGCAAGCCCAACACCGCGCCCCATGTGGCGGTACGTTTTGATTTTCTGGCCTGCAATACTGCTTGCGCGCGAATTGGGTCAGTATCCATAAACGAAGTGGCGGCAGACCCGGAAGCAACCGATTGCGCCGACAACGAAATACCCGGCCCACCGGCAACATCCTGCAACCAGCGTTGGCGCGCCCGCAAACGCTGTTCGCGCCAAGCTTCAGAATCTCTCGATTCGCCTTGCATCCACGCCGCTCGGGCGGCCTTGAATTGTGTGCTGTCGGCGATACCGATCCATTCAACGCGATCCAGACTGATTTCCCAGTCTGCACTGACTTCACCCAAATTGAGGGCTTCCTCAATTTGCGGTGCAGGAAACGGGCCGACGACCCGTCCTTCATGTCTAAGATACCAAAGCGATTGCGACATACCTGTCCCCGATCATTAATACCGGCATTGTCGCAGCGTGCAGGCAAAAAAAAAGCCCGGTCGTGAGACCGGGCAAAATCCACCTATAAAGGAGGATGGAGGAGACAACACTGACAATGTTTGGTAACAAACAGAACGTCACTGCCATAAGAATTTTCTAATATAAGCGTTTGATGAACAACAAAATAATGCGGTGAAAAAAACAACACACACAAGAACCGCGCTTTCGGTTGCAGACAAACAACACACGGCAAGATGGCACGGCATCACAAGGAATAAAAAAACGGGGAATATAAACGCAGAATCGTAAACGCAGAATCGGCGAAGTGGCCACCTTGGCCGGCGTCGCACGCTACAGCGACATTCATTTGGAAGAAGGCGAACAACGGGGGTTGCCGCATATCTCGCAAGAATCCCTGCCGATAATGAAAAAAATTGCCCCCTCTGCCTGGAATTTGATCACTGATCAAGGCGAATTGTTACGCGAGAACCGGTAAAGTACCGGTTTTTCCAATTGAACACGTTTGCATTGCGCATTCCCTTTTTTCACACCAAGTAGAAAGTCCATGCTATGAACATCGCTAATAAACGTACCCTCGCACTGGTTGGCCATGGCGGCGCCGGCAAAACCACGTTGATTGAAAATCTGCTCGCGGCCAGTGGCAGCATCGCGACTGCCGGCTCGGTAGAGCGCGGCAGCACCGTATGCGATTACGATCCGCTGGAAAAATCGCATCTTCATTCCATCAAAGTCGCCATCACGCACCTGCAACATCAAGACACCCTCATTCACCTGCTCGACACGCCTGGCTACCCCGATTTCATGGGACAAGCCCTCTGCGCGCTGGACGCAGTGGAAACCGTACTCGTGGTCATTGACGCGCACAAAGGCATAGAACTCACCGCGCATCGCATGATGCATTGGGCGGAAACGCGCAAGCTGTGCCGCATGATTGCCATCAACAAAATCGATGCGCCGGAGGTGAATCTGCCCGCCTTGCTGGAAGAAATTCAAACCGCGTTTGGTCGCGAGTGCCTGCCGATCAATCTGCCGACTGCCGGCGGCAGCAAGGTCACCGACTGCTTCTTTACGCCACAGGGTGAGGCCGATTTCTCTTCGGTCGAAGCCGCCCATCGCGCTTTGGTCGATCAAGTCGTCGAAATTGATGAAGACTTAATGAGCCTCTATCTGGAGCAAGGCGAAATCGAGGCGGAACAACTGCATGCACCTTTTGAAAAAGCGCTACGGGAAAACCATTTAGTCCCAGTCTGTTTTGTTTCCGCGCAAAGTGGTGCTGGCGTGCCCGAATTGCTCGACATTATGGTGCGCCTGATGCCGAATCCAGCCGAAGGCAACCCGCCGCTGTTTGTGCAAGGCGAAGGAGACGATGCGCAACCGATGCTGTCTGAACCGGACGCTAACAAACATGTGTTGGCGCACGTCTTCAAACTGGAAGTTGACCCCTACATTGGTCGCATTGCTTCGTTCCGCGTTCATCAAGGCACGATCACCCCCGATTCTTCGCTGTACATCGGCGAACTGCGCAAACCATTCAAGGTTAATCACCTATTCCGCATACTCGGCAAACAATTGATGCCGGTTGAATCGTGTGGTCCCGGCGATATTTGCGCGGTCACTAAAATCGATGATCTCAATTTCGATTCGGTACTGCATGACGCGCCAGAAGACGACCATGTTCACATGCAGCCGCTCGATTTTCCGCACGCAGTGTTCGGCTTGGCGGTGCGCTCGAAAAAGCAATCGGATATGGACAAATTGGCCGATGTCCTGCATCGCCTGGTGGCGGAAGACCCCGGTTTACATGTCGAACACGATCCGACCACGCACGAAGCGGTCATCCGCGGCTTAGGGGAAACTCACCTCACCCGCGTGTTGGAAAAAATGCGCGAACAATTCCGCTTGGAACTGGAAACGCATCCGCCGACCATCGCTTACCGCGAAACCATTACTCAAGCAGCTGAAGGCCATCACCGTCACAAAAAACAAACCGGCGGTTCCGGCCAATTCGGCGAAGTCTATCTCCGTATCGAACCCATGCAACGCGGTGCCGGCTTTGAATTTGTCGATGCCGTTAAAGGCGGCGTTATCCCCAACACCTTCATTCCCGCGGTAGAAAAGGGCGTGCGCCAAGCCATGCAAACGGGCAGCGTTGCCGGTTTCCCCTTGCAGGATATTCGCGTCACCGTTTATGACGGTAAAAACCATCCAGTCGATGGCAAGGAAATTGCCTTCGTCGCCGCCGGCAAAAAAGCCTTTCTTGACGCCGCTGCGAAAGCCAAACCGATCATTCTGGAACCGATCGTCAACGTTGAACTGACGGCACCCGACAGCGCCATCGGCGATGTAAGCGGCGATTTATCGGCTCGACGCGGCCAAATCACCGGCCACGTTAGTGGTCGCGGTGGCATGATTACCGTGGTCGGCCATGCGCCGTTAGCTGAACTCGACAGCCTGCAATCGCGCATCAAATCGCTCACCGGCGGACAAGGTTCCTACACGATGGAATTCAGCCATTACGAACCGGTGCCGCCGCATGTGCAGCAGCAAATGGCCGCCTTGCACAAGCCGGAGCAAGACGAGCAATAAACTGGGCAATAAGTGCTGAATCCCCGTCTTTATCGACGGGGATTCTTAGGGTTTTATTACAGGTATTTTTTGCAGGTAAGTTCACTTCCACTGGGACCACGCATGGAACGTTTCACCATTTCTCTCGATGAATCGCTCGCCCAGGAATTCGACGCTTTCATGCGCGAACGCGGTTATGCCAACCGATCCGAAGCTGTGCGCGACCTGTTGCGCCACACCTTGGAAACGTATCGGTTAGCGCAAGAAGCGGCACCCTATTGCATTGCCAATTTATCCTACCTCTATAACCACCACGAACGTCGCTTAGCCGAACGCCTGACCGATTTGCAACACCACGCGCATGATCTGGTCGTCTCCAGCATGCACATTCACCTAGATCACGATCACTGCCTGGAAACCTTGTTTCTGCGCGGTGCCACCCCGGAAGTGCGCGCGTTAGCGGAAAAAATATCAGCCGAACGCGGCGTCCGCCATGGTCAGATGAATCTGGTGCCGGTGCAAATCGAAGCCGTTGAGCACCACGTTCACAGCCGACCGCATACCTGAATCTACTGACTTATACCCATGAATTTATACGAATTAGTCCGCCCGTTGCTGTTCAAGCTCGACCCGGAAACTGCGCATAACCTCACCTTGCGTCATCTGAACCAGCTCCATCGTTTCGGCTTGCTCAAAGCGCTGCTGCCACGTGTGCCCGCGCTGCCCAAACGCGTCATGGGACTCGACTTTCCCAACCCAGTCGGGCTTGCCGCCGGCCTCGACAAAAATGGTGAAGCAATTGCGGCTTTGGCCGATTTTGGCTTTGGCTTCATCGAGATCGGTGCCGTCACGCCGCGACCGCAAGCAGGCAACCCCAAGCCCCGTTTGTTTCGGTTGCCACAAGCGCAAGCCATTATCAACCGCATGGGGTTCAATAATCTCGGCGTCGATCATCTGTTAAGCAACCTAGCAAATTTACCTAACGGTAGTTTCAGTGGAATTTTAGGTGTCAATCTGGGCAAGAATGCCGATACACCAATGGAAAAAGCCGCAGATGATTACCTGATCTGCCTAGAAAAGCTGTACGGAAAAGTCAGCTTCGTCACCCTCAACATCTCCTCGCCCAACACGAAAAATCTCCGCGCCCTGCAAGGCGGTGACGAACTGGATGCGCTGCTGGCGACGATCAAAACCCGTCAAACCCAACTGACGCAACAGCATGGCAAATACATGCCTATCGCTATCAAAATTGCGCCCGATCTGGCTGCGCAACAAATCAACGACATGGCGGCTTTGTTCAAAAAACACCACATTGATGCGTTAATCGCCACCAACACCACGCTAGCGCGCGACGGCGTCGCTCATTTAAAACATGGCACGGAAACCGGTGGCCTTTCCGGCCTGCCGGTGCGTGAAAAATCCAGCCAAGTGATCGCCGCTTTTCATGCCGCACTCGCCGGCGAAGTACCGATCATCGGTGCCGGCGGCATTCTTAGCGGCCGTGATGCACGCGAAAAAATCAACGCCGGTGCCGAACTGGTCCAGTTTTATACCGGTTTAATTTATCGCGGCCCCGAGCTGGTGCGTGAGTGCGTTGAAGCATTGCGGG
>CAYWXO010000095.1:0-8129 GCA_964462255.1 uncultured Thiobacillus sp.
GCCCCGGCTCGGCCCACGTCAAAGCGAAAAAAGGCACCAAATCCGCCAGCATCGTAAGCCCGGACAAGCTGGCAGCCGAACGCTCTTCCATGATCTGCGGCCAGTGTCACGACCGTCCGCAAGGCCACCTGAAGAATGACCAACCGGTTAATACCGAATGGAAAATGATGCTACCGGGCACCAGCCGGAATACATGGCTAAACCAGTACACCACGCGCGAAGGCGCTGCGCCAAAAGACTTCTGGGCGGATGGACTCCACTCCAAGTCACACCACCAGCAATACACCGACTTCATCAAGTCTTCCAAGCACCGCAATGGTAACCACCTCGTTGCCTGCAGCGACTGCCATGATCTGCACGGTAAGGCCAAATTCGCTCACCAGATGAAACAGGATGCCAAAAGCCCGGCCGCCTGCACCACCTGCCACACGAATCGCACCGACATGGGCAAGCACGTGATGGAGAAAACCAAGTGTAACGTCGCACCGGACAAGATTACCTGCGCCAGTTGCCATGACACGAAAACCATGCAAACCGGTGCCGGTATGGGCAAAGGCATGGTCGGTAAAGACGGCAAAAACTACTGGATGAACGACATCACCTCGCACATCTACGACGTACCGCTGAAGTCCAACATTGGCGTCAAAGGGGTAGAACCGGGCAAGGCCATGCCAATTCCCTACACCAACTCATGCGGCGCAGCGTGCCACAACACAAGTAATCTGTGAAATAGCGCTTATTATTTAGCGTTGCTTTTAGTAATAAAAACGCCGGTTAAAACCGGCGTTTTTTATTTAGTACATATATTCACTGCGGCTGCGTAACTTCAGTCAGTCACGATCATATCTTTTGATTAAAAATTGTCTTGCCGTGAGTGACCGCTTTACTGTGCCTCTGCGCTTAGCCCGTGTTTCCTAATTGATAGCAGAGGTTCGTTATGCCAGTTTCTGCCACACCCACCCCTCTCCCTTCTTGATGAACAAAACAAAATTGAGTGCGACTTTAGGATTGCCAACATTGGCAAACGGTAGAAAAAATTCGACAGGCAGCGTGACTATGTCCTGCATCACACCCGCAGCGACGAATAAAGCGCAACATCATGACAAATTCGCAATTAGCCAATTCTGCAAAAACTATCCAAAATCACAACTCAATATCACAGACGGCAAGTGGCGTGACGTATAGAATGCCGTTCAAACCAAGCAAAATCCCTGCCAGCGAAATGAAACTCAAGCATGATGGATGCCCTCCAGAAACTGATGCCCACTCACCAAGACACCTCCCGGATTGCCAACGCCGACCTTGCCAACGCCTCTGCCGAGCTCATTGCACGCGGTAACGCGCTGTTATCACGCCTGGAGGCTTGCTTACCGCCCGCTGCTTCCGCGATTGATTGGCACACAACCTGGGCATGTCGTTGGCGAAAAACGTCGGGCTTGCTATCAAACTTCGCAGCCGGTCAGCTCATTCCGATCACCGCCTTAAATTGCCCGCCTTGGTCGGCGCTGTCGGCGATTGATGCGCAAAAAGAAGCGCTGGATCGTAATTTTCGGCAATTTATTGCCGGTTTACCGGCTAATAACGTCTTGTTAGCCGGCAGTCGCGGTTGCGGCAAATCGTCGCTCATCAAGGCGGCGCTGCCGCGTTATGCCGATAAGGGCTTGCGCTTGGTGGAAGTGGATCGGGCCGATCTGATTGATTTACCGGAAATCACCGCGCATCTCGCCGCGCTACCCCAAAAATTCATCCTGTTTGCCGACGACCTTTCCTTTGAATCCGGCGATGCCGCCTACAAACCGCTTAAGGCCGCCCTGGATGGCTCGGTCGCCGCTTTGCCGGCTAACGTCCTGATTTGCGCCACCTCCAACCGCCGCCATTTGATGCCGGAGTTTTTTGCTGAAAACGCCGCCACGCAACATTTGGGCGGCGAAGTGCGGCCGGACGAAAGCATAGAAGAGAAGATTTCTTTATCCGACCGTTTCGGCCTCATTCTGACTTTTTACCCGTTTGATCAAGACGCTTACCTTGCGATTGTTGCCTGCTGGATCGCAGCCTTAGGCGGCGAAATCCAAACCGAAACAGACCAAAACGAAAGCCAAAACGAAAGCCGCGCCGAAGCATTGCAATGGGCCATTCAGCGGGGTGGGCGTTCTGGCCGCATCGCGCAGCAATTTGCGCGTGACTGGGTCGGTCGGCAGGGATTACTACCTCAGTGAAACATTTTCCGTACCTGACACTATGGCTTTAGCCGTCGTCTGCAGTCGCGCCCTCGCCGGCATGGATGCGCCGGAAGTCATTGTGGAAACGCATCTTGGCAACGGCTTACCTGCATTTACCTTGGTTGGTTTAGCGGAAGCCGAAGTCAAGGAAGCGCGTGATCGTGTCCGCGCCGCCATTTTGCAATCTGGTTTTGATTTCCCGCAAACACGCATCACGGTCAATCTTGCCCCGGCAGATCTACCGAAGGAATCCGGCCGGTTTGATCTTCCCATCGCGCTTGGACTCCTCGCCGCCTCAGGACAATTACCCAGCCATAACCTAAAAGATTACGAATTTGCCGGGGAATTAGCCTTAACCGGTGCCCTCAGGCCGATTCGTGGCGCACTGGCGATGATGTTAGGGGCCGCTAAAAGTGGCCGCGCATTCATCCTGCCGCGGGCCAGTGCCGAAGAAGCCGCGCTGGCCGAAAGTGCCGAAGTCTATGCCGCCGATTCTTTACTGGCAGTGTGTGCGCACCTAAGTGGACGCACTTTATTGCCGCGGGTCATCGCGCAGGCTGCGGTCACGCGCCCGAATTACGCCGACCTCGCGGAGGTAAAAGGCCAACAAAATGCGCGGCGGGCGCTGGAAATCACCGCGGCAGGAGGGCATTCCCTCTTAATGAGCGGCCCGCCTGGCACCGGAAAATCCATGTTAGCCAGCCGATTACCCGGCATTTTGCCGCCCATGACACAAGCCGAAGCGCTTGAATCTGCCGCGGTGCTGTCGCTAACTGGCCGTTTCCTGGTGGAAAACTGGCGTGTACGCCCTTATCGTTCGCCACACCACACCGCTTCTGGCGTGGCATTGGTCGGTGGCGGCAATCCGCCCCGCCCCGGTGAAATCAGCCAAGCAACCCATGGCGTTTTATTTTTAGATGAATTACCCGAATTTGACCGTAAAGCCTTAGAAGTATTACGCGAGCCGATGGAAGCCGGTCGCATCACCATTTCGCGTGCGGCCCGCCAAGCCGATTTTCCTGCGCGCTTCCAATTTATTGCGGCGATGAATCCTTGCCCATGCGGTTACTTAGGCCATCCCAGTGGACAATGCCGCTGCACTCCGGAAGGGGTTACGCGCTACCGCAACCGAATTTCCGGGCCCTTGCTTGATCGCATCGATATTCTGATTGAAGTGCCAGCCTTAGCCGAAGACGAGATGACGGCCACCTGCGCCGGCGAAGCTTCTGCCCCCGTGCAAGCCCGCGTGGCCGCTGCCCGTTTCCGCCAGATTGAACGGCAGGGCAAAGCGAATGCCCAACTCGGCAGCAAGGAAATCGACCAATATTGCCAACCGAATGCCGCGGCAATGACCCTGCTAAAACAAGCGATTGCCCGACTCAATTTATCGGCGCGCGCTTATCATCGCATTTTGCGCGTTGCACGCAGCATTGCCGACCTGGTCGGCGATGAGCAGATCAACGCCAACCAAATTGCTGAGGCCGTGCAATATCGGCGCGGCATCAATATGTAACCCTGATTCAGCTAGGTTGATGCAATGAATACCCACCCCTCGCAAGCCTTAGCCGGTTGGAACGAAGAAAAGCGTTCTGCCTGGCTTTATCGCATCGTGTCCGACGCTGAATGTGGCACGCCGCGTCAGATTCTGTTTCTTGAATTGGCGCAGGCCGCGGATGGCCAAGCCGCGCTTTGGGAAGCAGAAATGCGCAAGCTGGGCATGCCGCCGCCGGCCGCGTTCAAGCCCAATTTACGCACACGGCTGGTTGCCCAGTTAATTCCCCGCCTTGGCGTGCGGCCGCTGAAAGGGATTCTCGCCGCCATGAAAGTGCGTGGCATGAGTCTCTATCAAACGGCGGCCACGCCGCACAGCCAGCCGAGCGCCTCGAATCCAGAGAATACGCTAGGTCAAGTACGTAAAGAAAAGCACAAAAACGTCAGCAACGGCAATTTACGCGCCGCCGTCTTCGGCATTAATGACGGGCTCATTTCCAATGCCAGCCTGATTCTTGGCATCGCTGGAGCGGGGGCGGGGGCCGGCATGATTTTGCTATCCGGTGTGGCCGGCTTGCTGGCGGGCGCATTTTCCATGGCCGCCGGCGAATACATCTCCATGCGCTCGCAGCGCGAATTTCACGAATATCAAATCGGCCTTGAACGCGAAGAACTCAATCAATACCCCGAAGAAGAAGCAGCGGAATTGGCCTTGATTTATCAGGCGAAAGGCGTCAGCCGCGAAGAAGCGCAGCGTTTGGCGCAAGCCTTAATCGCCGACCCCGACCGGGCGCTCGACACGCTGGCGCGCGAAGAATTAGGGCTGAATCCGGACGAACTCGGCTCCCCCTGGACGGCGGCAATCAGCTCATTTTTAGCCTTTTCTGTCGGTGCTTTACTACCGGTGTTGCCTTATTTATTACTTTCTGGCCCAACAGCGTTTTATGGTGTTTTATTGGTCACCGGCATCAGCCTGTTCGGTGTCGGCGCTGCGCTCAGCCTGTTTACTGGCCGTAATGCCTGGATGGGCGGTGGCCGCATGCTATTAATTGGTGCCGGTGCCGGCATCGCTTCCTGGTTTATCGGCAAAGGTCTTGGCATCGTCATCGGCTAGCGTCTAGCGTTTAACGTCTATCGTTTAACGTCTGGGGCCAGTTAAAATAACGCCACTTTTTTCACTTTTTCCTTTATTTCACCGCTAATTTCTCACTATGACCGAACGTTCTCTCTCCCAACGTACTTTTAGCCTTGAGTTTTTCCCGCCCAAAACACCAGAGGGCATGGACAAGCTGCGCGAAACGCGTAAACAGCTTGCATTACTCAATCCACAGTTTTTTTCCGTGACTTTCGGTGCCGGCGGTTCAACGCGCGACCGCACGCTAGAAACCGTGCTGGATATTCAAGCGGCCGGCCTCGCTGCCGCGCCCCATTTATCGTGCGTCGCTTCAACGCGCGACAGTATTCGCGAAATTCTGCACACCTATCGCAACAACGGTATTCGCCATATTGTCGCCTTACGCGGCGATTTACCTTCCGGCATGGCCGAGCCCGGCGAGTTTCGTTACGCCAATGAATTAGTGGATTTTATCCGCAAAGAAACCGGTGACTGGTTTCAAATTGAAATTGCCGCTTATCCGGAAACACACCCGCAAGCACGCAACTATCGCGAAGATCTGCTCAATTTCAAACGTAAGGCGGAGGCGGGTGCCAATGCGGCCATCACGCAGTATTTCTTCAATGCGGATGCCTATTTCAATTTCGTGGACGATTGCCGCGCACTCGGCGTTACCTTACCGATTGTGCCGGGCATCATGCCCATTTCCAATTTCAGCCAACTGGCGCGTTTTTCCGCTACCTGCGGCGCTGAAATTCCGCGCTGGCTGACCTTAAAAATGGAAAGTTATTCTGACGATACCGCTTCCATCAAAGCGTTCGGGCTCGATTTCATCGCCGGCATGTGTGATAAATTGCTGCGTGGCGGTGCGCCCGGCCTACATTTTTACACCCTGAATCAAGCCGGCCTCACGACGGCTATTTGGCAGCGCTTAGGGCTGTAATACGGGTTGCGCGAAGGCAAGATAGGCAAAGGCAAGATACGCAAAGGCAAAATACGATGAGAATTCTGTTAGCAGACGACCATCCCCTCTTCCTGGAGGGTGTCAAACCCGTCTTGCGCAAGCTGCACAAACACGTCGAGCTGATTGAGGCCTTCGATTACCCTTCAGCATTTAGCGCCATGCACACGGCTGGCGAAGTGGATGTCGCTCTGCTGGATTTATACATGCCGGGCATGGCCGGCATAGAAGGGGCGATTCGCTTTCGCTCCGCATTTCCACAGGTTCCGCTGGTCATTTTATCAGCCTCCGAGTTAGTGGAAGACGTGCAGAATATGCTCGCCGCCGGCATCCTCGGTTACATTCCCAAATCCTCCAGCAGCGAACTTATATTAAGTGCCATCAAGCAGGTGTTAGCCGGTGGCATTTACGTTCCTCACTATTTACACCCCCAAAATACTGACGAAGAAATATCCCTTGAAGCGCTGCAATCCACTAAAACGTTATCACGTCGCCAACTGCAAGTGCTGCGTGAATTAGGGCGTGGACTCAGCAATCGACAAATTGGCGAAATACTGAAAGTAACGGAAGGCACCGTCAAAATTCATGTCAGCGCCCTATTCCGTTTGCTGAAGGTTGACGGCCGCGCCGAATTGGTTTTACTCAGCAGAAAATTAGGCATGGATAAATAATCAGCCTAGTCCGAAACCCAGTCCGAAACCTAGTCCGATAACGAGGCCCAGCATGAAAATCGCCGTTACAAGTCAAAACCGTAAAACCATCACAGGACATGCCGGCAAGTGCCGAAAATTCTGGATCTACACCATTGCAGAGCGTGCGGTGGTAAGCAAAACCCTGCTGGAATTACCGATTGAACAGAGTTTTCACGAAAGCGCGCACTCGGCAGCAGGTGCCGCCACGCCGCATCCGCTCGACGACGTTAATGTGTTGATAAGCGGCGGCATGGGCAGCGGCCTGAAAGCCCGCTTACTACAGAAAGGTATCCAAGCTGTAGCAACCACAGAAACGGATATTGATGCCGCCGTCGCCGCGTGGTTGAACGGCAGCTTGGTCGAAGCCGCGCCAGAGGATCATGACCATGGGCATGGACATAGCCATGAACACCGGCCTGCTTTACCTGTTCTACGCTGATTGGCCGGCGATGCGGCTATCCGCATGGATCATTTACCGTACCCATCCCCGTCTCGACCGGCCGGTTATCGGCTTTCCATTCTGGAAAGCCGTCTTCGAGGCGGCGGGCCTGATAACCCGCCTCCCGTAGCTGCGCGACAGCCTCAAAGGCCAGCATGCAGTAAGGGCCACGACAATAGGCAACAATCTCTTGTCCATGCGGCAAAGACTCCAGATGTTCATGCAGCTCATCCACCGGAATATTGACCGCACCAGGAATATGGCCGGCCTGATATTCGGCAGCGGGACGCACGTCGATGACCATGGTCTCGCCCTGTTTAGCCCGCGCCAGCAGCTCGACGCGGCCAATGGGGGTAAGCGAATCACGCGCTGTGAAGTGCTCGCGCACGATGCGGTCCACCTCGGCCAGGTGCTTCTCGGCAACGCGACTGATACAGCCCATCAACGTCGGAATCTGATCGTCCGACAGCCGATAAAACACTTGCAACCCCACCTTGCGTGATTCTGCCAATCCAGAATCACGCAAAATCTGCAGATGGTGCGAAGTGTTCGCCACCGACATTCCGGTCGCCTGCGCGAGCGCATCCACGCTTCGCTCGCCTTGCGCCAAGGTCTCCAGCAATTCCATCCGGTTCGGGCTCGACAACGATTTAGCGATGCGGGCGAATTGTTCAAACAGTTTTTTCTTTGGGCTCATGCGGCATAATTATCGGGGAAAGATGCCTTTGTTGTCGTCAGCAAAAAATTCTATCGACGATGCCAATTCACACTCTCTCACACTCTCTCACACTCTCTCGCACTCTCACGCATGCACGCAGCGCTGTACACTGCTCCGCCCCGACAACGGCGAGACTTAAGCCGATGCTAAGCAACTTCAAAAACATCACCTCATTCGCCACCTCGTTCACCACCTCATTTCGACAGCGAATTTTTCTAGTCGCCCTGTTACCGTTACTGCTAGCGGTTAGCCTCTTTGCCATTTACTTTATCCACCGCAGCACGACCGAAGCCGAGCGCAGCTTGGAAAATCACGGCCAGATCAGCGTTAAACATCTAGCCATTGCCAGCGCATTTGAGCTCATTTCTGGCAATTCACCGCAAATTGAACGCTTTTTCGCCCATGAACGCCGCGCTAGCCAGTTTGAAGTTGCGGCAATTACCGACGGCACCCATTGGCTGCTGGTGGCGGGCAACAAGAAAATCCTCCCGAAAC
>CAYWXO010000095.1:8229-10253 GCA_964462255.1 uncultured Thiobacillus sp.
TGGCTGCTGGTGGCGGGCAACAAGAAAATCCTCCCGAAACCAGACGATATTGCACTCATAAACGCACCCAACAACGCACTCAAAAGCGCACCCAAAAACGCACCCAACCTGTGTTTTTCGCACGTTATTCATTTGCCGACTTCCGGCCCCCATTACTTTGCGGGGCTCGGGGCGAAGGCGCCAAACCAATATGCCGTCATCTGTTTAAGCCGCGCGCCGATAGAGCAGGCGCGTTCACGCGCAGCGTTAGCCGCCTTCAGCACTGGCTTACTGGCCATCCTGTTTGCCCTAATGCTAGCTTGGCGCTTAGCCGGCCAAATCAGCAAACCCCTACTCGACATTACCCGCACGGTGGCCCACCTAGCCAGCGGCGAGCTAACGGCACGCACGCAAGCGCAAACTCATGGCGAAATCGGCCAGCTTGAAATCGGCATCAACCGGATGGCGCAAACGCTGGAAGAAAATCAACGCAACCTGATTCTGAGCGTCAAGGCGGCCACCGCAGAATTGCTGAAGCAAAAGTTGGCCGCTGATGCAGCCGTGCTCGCCAAAACGCGCTTTCTTGCCGCCACCAGCCACGATTTGCGCCAACCTTTGCACGCCTTGACCTTGCTGGTGGCCGCCTTGCGCGACCATGTGCCGCATGGCGAGGCAGCGCGTCTGGCAAAACATATCGAATCCTCCGCCCTGGTCATGGAAAGCCTGCTCAACACCCTGCTGGATTTATCCAAACTGGATGCGGGTGTCGTGCAAGTCAAAAATCAAGCCTTTCATGTCGAAAAAGTCTTTCAACACATCCACCAGCAATTTCATCCTGTCGCGCAAATGCGCGGCTTGCGCCTACTTATTTCTCCCACTAAATTATGGTGTTATTCAGACCCTATTTTGCTGGAGCGCATTCTGGCTAACCTGGTCTCCAATGCCCTGCGCTATAGCGAAAAAGGCTGGGTCTTGGTCAGTGCGCGGCGCGAAGCTAGCCGCGCAGAAAAACCAGCCATACGCTTTGAAGTGCGCGATACCGGCAACGGCATTCCGCTCGAATATCAAACGCGTATTTTTGAAGAATACTTTCAACTGGCCAATCCAGAACGCCAACGCGATAAAGGGTTAGGTTTGGGGCTAGCTATTGTGACGCGATTAGTTCGCCTGCTAAACAGTGAAACCCACGTCTGCTCGAAACCTGGGCAAGGCTCCCGCTTTTCTTTTAGCTTGCCGCGTTGCGCCACGGCGCAGGCAGACGCTGACGCGCCAGCAAAGGGGGAGACTTTTACGCTGCCGCTTGAACACAGCTTGATCGCGTTTATTGATGACGATGAAAGCATTCTCGATGCCATGGTCAATATATTCGACCAATGGAACGTCGCGCTTGCCGCCGGCAGCGATGCCGAACAGGTGCGTGCAGAATTGCACGCATTGGGGCGCGCGCCCGACCTCATTCTGTGTGATTACCGCTTGCGTGAAGGCCGCACCGGCATTGAAGCCGTGCAACTTTTGCGCGACGCTTTCGGCGCGCATATCCCCGCTGCCATTATTACCGGCGATACCGCGACGGAAACCATTCAGTCGATACAATCGCATCATTTGCCCGTGCTGCACAAACCGCTAAAACCCGCCAAACTACGCGCTTTTCTTTCGCATCTGCTGTCAGATTCCTCCTTTCTTCCCCCCTCTAACCGTCCTCACTCATGAAAACGCTCTCTCTGATTTTTTTAATTGTTGGCTTGATCCTTGCCCCAGCCTATTGGGTTTACGCAAAATTTTTTACCGGCAGCCAAACCGCCATGATGTTGCTGGAATCGGTTGTTGCAGCGGATAACGCTGATACGGTCTGGCGCTCGCCCCCGTTTCAATTGCAGGCGGATATGGCCCCCGCGGGGTTAATTCTGCATGTTGACGCCACTTTTTCACCCACGTCGGCAGATCACCGACAACCGCATGATCGTTATAACGTCATGCTGTCGCGCGAAGGCGATACAGCCAAACCCCTTTTGATTACCCTGAAAGGCAACGGCAAAAAAGAGGAC
>CAYWXO010000095.1:10263-12546 GCA_964462255.1 uncultured Thiobacillus sp.
AATAAACTCCATTGAAAACGGCGACTATAATCCTTCGGTGAACTTGTGTATTTACATATGTAAAGTATTGGGAAAGACTCTTGATGAACTATTTTGGGAGGAAGACGAGAATGATACAGCATGACTTAGATGAAATGCAACTGCAAAAAAGAGGACAACCCAGAGGTGGGCAACCAACAGTTCAAAGAACACCTCGTTTTCATGCAGACGGTAAAACCGGGTAACTATCAGGTGGAAATCAAACCGGCCTCAGTTTCCGTCATGAAGGTCGAACAGATGCGCCTGGAAATCCGCCAGAACCTGCAAGAACCCAATAGTGACATCGTCACTGGCGGCATCGTCCTCTTCGTGCTCGGCTTGCTGGGATTAATCGCAATTTAACGCTTTCTCTTTGCGTCCATTACTTTTAATAACATGGATTTCAACTTAAGCAATATCGCCGGTTCATTATTGAACCGCCACGATTTTGAACCGGCGATTGAAAACGCTTTTCAAACAAGCCTGGATCGACCCCGGCGTCATTCAACGCAAGTTGGCGCATGGTTGGCAATCGTCTTGTTTGCAGGCTTCAGCCTGCTTGATATATGGGCCATACCGGAATCATTAATACCGGTCCTGGCTATTCGCTGGCTGCTTACCGTCCCGCTACTCCTGTTTGTCATCTGGACGACTCGTCAGGACTTTTTTACCCGCCACTACCGCTCACTCATGATATTGACCTACGGTGGCATGGGGCTATCAATTGAGGCCATGATCATTATGGCCAGCCCGAGCGAGGTGGCTGCGTTTACCTACTACGCAGGTTTAATTCTAGTGGTAATAGCGCTTTACACATGGACCTATCTGAAGCCGGTTGAGGCCGCCATCATCGGCTTCGGGTTAGTGTTTATTTATGCCGGAATAGAGGGAATTCAATTAATTACGGCGACCGAATTAGAAAGAAGTGGCCAAGGAGGCGTCGTCCTGATGGCCAATCTCTTCTTTTTTATTTCTGCCAGTGTTATCGGCCTGGTCGCCGCCGCAATCCGTGAGCAACATCTGCGACAGATTTTCCTGCTCAGTCGTCAGGCGGAAGCCCTAGCACAAGCCAAAGGGACCTTTCTCGCCAACATGAGCCATGAAATTCGCACCCCGCTCAATGGCATGATAGGCATGGCACATCTCATTCGCAAAGATGCATTGAGCGCTGAACAAACGGGACGCCTCGACAAACTGGAAACCTCTGCCCACCACCTGTTACAGATTTTGAATGCCATTCTCGACCTCTCCAAAATTGAAGCCGGCAAATTCACCCTTGAGAACACCGCAATTCAACCGGTAACCGTGGTCGCCAATATCGTCTCAATCCTGGATGAACAGGCACGGACAAAGGGCCTGCAATTGCTGACTGAAGTCGATAGCCTGCCCCAAAACTTGCTGGGCGATGCCACGCGGCTGCAACAAGCGCTCCTTAATTACGTCAACAATGCGATCAAGTTTACCGACCACGGCACGGTAAAGATTCGCGTTAAATTATGCGAAGAAAGCACAGAAAATGTCCTGCTACGTTTCGAGGTCTGCGACAGCGGCATTGGCATTGCGCCTGAAGCCATGCAACGTTTATTCAGCCATTTTGAGCAAGCGGATGCTTCAACCACGCGGAAATATGGCGGCAGCGGCCTTGGCTTGGCCATCACCCAAAAATTAGCTGAACTGATGGGAGGTGCGGCCGGTGGAGAAAGCCACGCAGGGGTTGGTAGCACATTTTGGTTTACCGCGCGCCTGACCAAAGATCTGAATGCATCCTCTGCCCACGTGGCGCTAATTGCTGAGGATGCCGGGATGATCTTGCAACGTGACTTTGCCGGCACGCATGTTCTACTGGCCGAAGATAACGAGATCAATCGTGAAGTAGCCAGCGCAATTCTTGAGGACGTCGCCTTCATGGTTGAAACGGCGGAGGATGGCGTCGAAGCGGTTGCGATGGCAACGCAAAAAGATTACCCCCTGATTCTGATGGACATGCAAATGCCCAGAATGGATGGATTGGAGGCTACCCGCCAAATTCGCACGTTGAAAACCGGGGGCAAAGTGGCAATCATCGCCATGACCGCCAATGCCTTTAAAGAAGATAAAGACCGCTGCATTGCCGCCGGCATGGATGACTTCATCAGCAAACCCGTCATGCCGGAAGAACTTTACGCGCTGATATTAAAATGGTTAAGGGAAAAACAGGAGGAAAAGACATAAGAACAATTAATCTTTATTTTGTGTCAGCGCACTTTCCTTAACCGCACTTTCCTT
>CAYWXO010000096.1:0-12532 GCA_964462255.1 uncultured Thiobacillus sp.
CTGCCCATTGAAGTCATGGTGAAAATTGGAGGGAAATCTTGGGTGATCGTCATTTCAGAAAGTAGCGAATAAGACATAATAACGTCTTGCTCGCTAAATCGGCATTTAGACCGCTGCCGAGGAAGCCTGCAAGATCTAAATAAATTATGAAGAACGCATTCGCACATGCATCGATTCAGACTTCACTCGCTATTAAAGTAAAATGTCTAGCTTATCCATTGTACGTTTCATCATCCACTTACTAGCCACCTTGTCTCTAATGGTTATTTTTGTACCAACCTGGGTACACAGCAGTGATAAATTTTTACAACTTGGCCAGGATGCCCCCTTGGCATGGCTCGAAGACACGACGGGTACGCTCACCATTGAGCAGATTGCAAAACTCCCGCCTGAGCGCTTCAAAACAGATAACTCACTCACCGAAGGTTACACGCGATCTATTTACTGGGTACGCATTATAGTACCGGCACCCTCTACAGGGAATAATGCTTGGTGGCTAGAACTCATTCCCCCTGTCCTTGATTACGTTGATGTTTTTGAACCTGAAGCCGCAGGTTGGAAACAAACTAAAGTGGGTGATTTAGTTCCGCGCTCAAAATTACCGATCGACTATCGCAACTTTGTCATACCGCTACAAAGTCAAACAGCACAAATCATCTTCATCCGCATTCAATCAAGCAGCAGCCTGTTACTCGCCGGACGCTTATGGTCAGCGACGGACTTTATGGAACACGCCAGTCAGGATAGTTTTTACTGGGGGATTTTCTTTGGCCTAGCCGGACTTTCTTCTCTGCTAAGCATCAGCATGGCCATTCTGCTGAGGCGCAACCAACTTTGGGCACTCAGCGCATTTTCATTTGCCTACCTAGTGGTTGCCTCCAACTTAGGGCTTATTGGCTGGTTAGCGCCCCTTGATAATACAAATATATCTAACATGATTACCAGCTTTGCTGTGCTGCTTAGCCAAGCCGCATCACTATGGCTGATCAGCGAATTATTAGAATTCAAGCAACACTTCCCGCGTTTTAATCGCGTTCTTCAAGGTTTAATCATCAGTTTGGTTATTGCTTGTCTTAGCGTGCCAATGGATTTTTACAGCGAAATTATCAGTGGCATCTTAATGATCTCTGCACTGAGCAAGATAATTATAGTTATTGCAGGCTTAATACTGTGGCAACGTCATGGAAGCTATTATGGATGGGTAACTCTTGCTTACGCGCTCCATATATCATTGGTAACTATTTCAGCATTAGCACTATTAGGAGTACTCTCTTTCAAAACCTGGATATTGCAATTTTGGAATTATGAACTAATTATTTTAATGCTATTCATTGTAATGATGGCCATGGTGCAACTACGTAAAGATCACACACGCCGTTTAAATGCAGCAACAGAGGCACTTTTGTCCACCGAACAAGCAAGTCAGCTACTTAGCCAACGCGTCCAGGAACGAACGCAGGAACTACAAGTTACCCGTGACCAGCTTGCCCAAACGTTACAAGATGAACAGGAAGCCCACCTTCAACAACGCCAGTTTGCCAGCTTAATATCGCATGAATTCCGCACCCCCTTGGCGCTCATCGACAGCGTCATCAACAATTTGGCTCTAGTTCCCCCCGAAACAGAATCGGACCTGAACACCCGCATCAACCACATCCGCTCCGCTAATAATCAATTAGTGCTACTCAGTGACACTTGCTTAGCCGATGCACGACTGGAAGCAGGAATGCTCAAAAGTTGCCGTCAAGATGTCATCGACGTCCTTTCACTCATTAATTCAACCATAGATTCACTTTATGGAACGCCATCAAATCCACTGAACAACTTGCCGCGTCCCAACATTGAATGTACTGCTTCAAAACCCATGCTAATCAAAGGCGACCCGGGACTACTCCGCATCGCGCTATCCAATGTATTGTCCAATGCACAAAAATACTCATCTGGAAAAGATATTGAGATAAGGCTTATTATCCAAAGCAAAGCCGAAAACAATGAATTGCTAATACAAATACAAGATCATGGACCTGGTATTACACCAAAAGAACAGGAGCATCTATTTCAACGCTTTGCCCGCGGCAGTAACACTTCCCATATGCGGGGTAATGGTCTCGGTCTCTATATTAGTCGGGAAATCATGCGAGCGCACGGGGCAGAACTTCGCTTAATCACAGTCGCTAATAGCGCGTGCAGCGGCTGTGTGTTTGAATTCGAAATTACATTATTACCACATGTATAAAACCTTTTTCAATGCAAAATCAGCAAATCCCGCTTGGCCCCAATGTAGCGGTCATTGAAGACCATGAACCTCTGCGTGAAAATATATTGATGTCACTCAACGCCTATGGCCTCAATGCATGGGGCGTAGGCAGTGCAGAAGCCTTCTACCGAGAAGCTGTGGCGCGGACAGTCGATATTGTCCTAATTGATCTAGGGCTACCGGGAGAAGACGGCCTCGAAGCGATTCAGCATTTACGCAAACTCAAAACGCTCGGCATTATTGCAGTCACCGCGCGTGGCAGCCATGAAGAGCAAATGCTGGGGCTGGAAGCCGGTGCCGACCACTATTTCATTAAACCCGTCGATTTAACTAAACTTCTCACTGCAATTATCGCTTTATGGCGACGACTCAAAAACGACACCACAAACGAGGAGCCATTTTCCGAAGAGAAAATTCCGTACGTATCCAATAATACTCAGCAAGTGCTCACTTGGTATATTGATCCATTACGCATGATCTTAATTGCCCCCAACAAAATAGAAATTTCCTTAAGTTCAAACGAAACAAAACTACTCAATATATTAGCAAACACCCCTGGATTAGTGATGGCGAAGGAAGAGTTGTGCGCACTTATTTTTCCAGACAATGAATCAGTTGATTATCACCGCGCAGAAATGTTGCTTAGCCGATTAAGACGCAAAATCAGAGATCAAGGTCTTGTCTTGCCCCTACGTTCAATTTTTGGACGCGGCGTATCTTTTACCGCGCCGTTGAGTAGTTGCTAACATCCGCCAGAACCAAAAAATATATGCCTAACCAAAGACGCCACCCACCTGCGCAATTGAACCAAAAACATCGAAATAACTCGGGAAGGTTTTCGCGACACACTTAGGGTCGTTAATACGAATCGGCACGCCACCAAGGCTAACCAAAGAAAAACACATCGCCATACGGTGATCATCGTAGGTATCAATTACCGCATTAGCGAGCAACTGGGTCGGCGGCGTGATGCGGATGAAGTCGGCCCCCTCTTCCACCGTGGCCCCCACTTTGCGCAGTTCAGTCGCCATTGCTGCAATGCGGTCGGTTTCCTTCACGCGCCACGAGGCGATATTACGTAGCGTAGTAACACCATCGGCGAATAGCGCCAGCACCGCCAACGTCATGGCTGCGTCGGGAATGTGATTGCAATCCAGATCAATGGCGCTCAGTTTGCTACCGCAGGCTAAACGGCTTTCAATCCACGCCGACTTAGCATCGCGACCGAAGCCAATCTCTGCACCCATGCGTGCTAGCGCTTCAGTGAAACGCACGTCACCCTGAATACTATTACGGCCGACACCTTGTACACGTACAGGGCCATGCCCTAATGCCCCAGCGGCGAGAAAATAAGAGGCAGAAGACGCATCACCTTCAACTTCAATTTCACCCGGACTCTGGTAGATCGCTGCCGGCACGGTAAAACTTTGCCAGCCGTCGCGCTGCACATTAAGACCAAAACGTTGCATCAGATTCAACGTGATTTCAACGTACGGTTTTGAGATTAACTCACCCTCAACACGTATCGTGACAGCGCGGCCAAGCAAGGGGGCTGCCAGTAACAAACCTGTCAGATATTGGCTGGAGACATTACCTTTAACATGAGCAACCAGTTCCGTTTCTGAGTGCGCCGGAGTGATGCCAAGTGGCGGAAAACCCTCCTGACCAAGATAAGTAATTTGCGCACCGAGTTGGCGCAGCGCATCGACCAAATCAGCGATAGGACGTTCATGCATCCGCGCGACGCCACGCAGCGTGTAATGGCCACCAGCCAAGGCTGTTGCTGCCGTCAGCGAGCGAAACGCAGTACCGGCATTACCCAAAAACAACTCGGCTTGCTTGACGGGAAAACCCGCAGTCGAAGCGCCACCAATCCCGTCAACACGATAATCATCGCTGTCTGGGTTGCGCTGCCAGCTCACGCCCAAACGCGTCAAGGATTCAAGCATGACGTGCGTATCATCAGAATCAAGCAAGCCTTTAACTAAGGTACTGCCTTCAGCTAACGCCGCCAGCAACAATATGCGGTTAGAAATACTTTTAGAGCCAGGCAGACGAATTTTACCGCGTGCGCCGGAAAGCGCGGGGAGATCAAGAAATTCCATGTTTTATCCGAGTTAAATCAGTTAATATATTTTCCGTACAACCAATCAGATCTGGCCTGTCGCGCACGCGCAAAAACGTGTTCCAACGCCACGCCCTCTTTCGCCGCCACCAGATCGCGCAACGATTGCAGCTTTACCATGAGCGCATCCAATTCATCTACCAAGGCATCACTGTTTGCCAAGGTAATATCGCGCCACATTTCGGGGTGGCTACCGGCGATCCGCGTAGCGTCGCGCAAGCCAGCGCCCGCGTAGCGAAAATAGATGTCAGCTTGCGGCCGACTAGCCAATTCATCCATTAAGGCAAAAGCGAGCAAATGCGGCAAATGGCTGACTGCGGCAAACACATGGTCGTGCAACGCGGCATCCATGCGCGCAATTTGTGCGCCACAGGCTTGCCACAGCGCGGCAATGCATTCGACATCAGCAGCGCGATTTTCTGGCAGCGGCGTCAAAATCAACGGCTTGTTTACATAAAGTCCACTACGGGCAGCAGTAGCCCCACTGGTTTCGGCACCGGCGATAGGATGCGCCGGCACGAATTGCGCAATACGGGCCCCCAAACCCACGCGCGCAGCCGCAATGACATCCTGTTTGGTGCTGCCCGCGTCAGTGACGATGCAATGGGGCGGCAGCAGCGGTGCTAATTCTGCAAACAACGCCGGCATGGCCCCCACCGGCACCGCCAACAAAATGACATCGGCATCAACCACTGCCGCGGCAAGATTATTGGCCACGCTGTCGATGACTCCGCGTTCCCACGCAATGACCAAATTAGCCCGGCCACGCCCTACACCACTGACCCGTTCAACCAAGCCTTGCCGCTTCAGATCCATCGCGAACGAACCACCGATCAAACCGACCCCAACCACCACCAAATGCTTGATAGATTGCCCTTGGTTAAGCGTCACGCGGCACACTCCAAAATATCGCCCAGCGCCAACAAAAAGCGCTCATTCTGCGCCGGCAAGCCAATGCTGATACGTAAATAGTCGGGCAAGGCGTAGTTACCTACCGGTCGCACAATGACACCACGCTGCAACAAAGCTTGAAACACCGCGGCGGCCGACAGCCGTTGCGTGCCCACTTTGACACAAATAAAGTTGCCAAAGGAGGGAATATAGGCCAGCCCCATACGTTTAAAACCCTGCTCCATTTGTGCCATACCCGCATCATTAACCTGCTTCGAGGCGGCGATAAAATCACTATCGTTTAATGCAGCGGCGGCGGCAGTCAGCGCCAACAAATTGACGTTGAACGGCTGCCGTACTCGGTTCAACATGCCCGCCACATCGGCCTGCGCCAAGGCATAACCGACGCGCAAACCAGCCAAACCATACGCTTTCGAAAAAGTGCGCGTCAGCACTAAATTCGAAAATTCAGCCAGCCAAGCGACACTCGGCGCTTGCCGTTCTGCATCCAGAAACTCGCCGTAAGCCTCATCTAAAACAACGAGAACATGCGCCGGCACCGCCAGCATAAAGCTGTATAACGCGTCAGCAGACAGCAAAGTTCCGGTCGGGTTATTGGGGTTGGCAATAAAAACCACGCGTGTATCAGGCCGAATAGCAGCACACATGGCGGTTAAATCATGACCGAAATCTAACGCCGGTGTTTCAATACCGACAGCACCGGTAGCTTGTGTCACCAAGGGATACACCGCAAAGGCATGCTGCGAATAGACGGCGGAAGTACCGGGGGCTAGAAAAGCACGCGCCACTAATTCCAGCACATCGTTGGAACCATTGCCAAGCACAATAGCGTCTAGGCCCACCGCCAACTTTTTCGCAATGGCCGCCTTCAATTCAAAGCCGTTTCCATCTGGATAAAGCGCCAATTCGTCTAGCGCGGCTAGCATGGCAGCACGCGCCTTCGGACTCACGCCAAGCGGATTTTCGTTGGAAGCGAGTTTGACAATATCGGCTTCCGGCACCTTCATCTCACGCGCTAATTCAGAAATTGGCTTACCGGGTTGATAGGGCGCAATAGCGCGGACATAAGCTGGAGCTAAATCGCAAGGGTGCATAAGCACATCACTCTATAAGGGAAAAATAGGAACCACTCAAACCGCAACCGGATAAGCCCCAAGGACCTTCATGAAAGCACACTGCTCATCGACCAGCCGCAATGCAGCCTGAATATTAGCATCGGCATAATGGCCATCAATGTCGATATAAAACACATACTCCCAAGTACCATTTCGCGCCGGACGCGATTCCAACTTGGACAAACCAATATGATGCGCAGCCAGCGGCGTCAACAAATTGAGCAAAGCACCGGGACGATTGCGCGTCGAGAGAACCAACGAAGTTTTATCGCGGCCGGAAGGGGCGGTTTCTTCGCGACCGAGCACCAAAAAACGCGTCGTATTGTTGGCTTCGTCTTCAATATCCTGCGCAACAAGGGTCAAACCATACCGTTCGGCGGCAATCTCTCCGGCGATAGCCGCCGCATCGGGATTCTCCGCTGCCAAACGCGCCGCCTCTCCGTTACTGGTCGCTTGTATCGTTTTGACACCGCGCAGATGCTGGTCCAACCATTCATGACATTGACCTAATGATTGACCATGTGAATAGATCACTTCAATACCGGCTAAGCCCGCATCGCCAGCCCGCATCAAACACTGACGCACCCGTAACATCACTTCACCGCAAATCTTCAGCGGACTGGTCAACAGTAAATCCAAGGTGCGATTAACCGCGCCTTCTGTTGAATTTTCCACCGGGGCAACTCCATAATGCGCTTCGCCCCGTTCAACGGCACGAAACACATCATCAATACTCGCGCAAGCCAAGCCCTGAGTAGCATGACCAAAATGCTTAATGGCGGCCGCTTCAGAAAAAGTGCCTGTCGGCCCTAGATAAGCGATATTGAGCGGCTCTTCCAGCGCGCGGCACGCCGACATGATCTCCTTATACAACACAGAAATCGATTCCGCCGGCAACGGGCCGGGGTTGTCGGTTTGCATCCGGCGCACGACTTGCGCTTCACGTTCAGGTTTGTAAACAATGCCGTTCTTGAGATGGCCTATCGTTTGCGCCAAACGGGCGCGCTCATTCAGGAGGCGCAACACCTGATCGTCAACCGCGTCGATCTGATTGCGCAGGGAAAGAAGTTCGTCGCTCATAAACAAAAAAACACCCAAAAATCAAACAGTTAGAAGGATAAGCAGCACAAAGCCAGCCAACTCAACCCATGCAAGCGTTAGCCGCGTGCTCTCTCAAATTCCTTCATGTAATCCACCAAGGCCTGCACTCCTTCAACCGGCATAGCGTTGTAGATGGAAGCGCGCATGCCACCCACGGAGCGATGTCCCTTTAATTGCATCAATCCGCGTGCTTGGGCACCGGTCAGGAAATCTTCATCCAGAGCTGCGTCATGCAAAGTAAACGGAATATTCATCAACGAGCGATTTTCCCGTGCCACTGGTGAGGCGTAAAAAGAAGTCGCATCAAGATAGTCATACACCAAACCCGCCTTGAGTCGATTAGTGACTTCCATGGCCGCCAATCCACCTTTATCTTTCAACAACTTAAACACCAAACTCGCAATGTAAATACCGTAAGTAGGCGGCGTGTTATACATGGAGTCATTTTCACTATGCGTGCGGTAATCAAACATGGTTGGCGTGCCGGGCACCACATGGCCCAACAAATCCTCTCGCACAATCACCAAAGTGACGCCTGCCGGGCCAATATTTTTCTGCGCACCGGCATAAATCAAACCAAATTTCGATACATCAATCGGACGCGACAAAATAGTAGAAGACATATCTGCCACTAAGGGCACTTCACCACTATCCGGAGTCCAAAAAATTTCCACACCCCCAATGGTTTCATTTGGCGTGTAATGCAGGTAAGCCGCGTTGGGGTCCACCTTCCAGACATCTTGCGTCGGTGCGTAATTAAAATTCTTGTCTTCTGAACTGGCAACGACATTCACCGCACCGTATTTTTGCGCTTCACTAATCGCTCTTTTCGACCATTCGCCCGTATTGAGAAAATCAGCCGAGGCTTTGCCGCGGTATAAATTCATGGGCACCATGGCAAATTGACTCGATGCACCGCCTTGCAGAAATAATACTTTGTAGTTAGCTGGAATTCCCATTAATTCACGCAGGTCACTTTCCGCTGCTGCTTGAATGCTCATGTATTCCTTGCCGCGATGCGACATTTCCATCACCGACATGCCACAGCCGTGCCAATCGACCAATTCATCACGCGCTTGTTCGAGCACGACACGCGGCAAAACAGCAGGACCCGCGCTAAAATTGTAAATGCGTTCCATGATGGTGTAATTCCTTATAAATTTAAAAGTTTTTAATGAGCAGATGGCGTGTAACGGCCCTTTGCTGCTGGCACATTCAAGCCCTTCATCAAATCAAGTTGCGCGATCTTGGCCTCGTTAGTCTCGCCATTGACGTTGATAATATTCAACTTTCCTAAGCCTTGGCGCATCTCATTCTTGAAATCATAAACTGCGCCAATAATGGTGAGGCGGCCGCTGATCACTTCCTGCTCAAACTTGCTCATCGCCTGACGCACTTGATGATGAACATTGAGTTTGACGCTACTCAAGCCGCTATCGCCTTTCGGAACCTGTAGCGTATCCAATTCACGCCGAATAGCCGGGGATTCTTTACTGTAATCATCTGAAGCAGCCTTAATTGCACCGCAAGCCACATGCCCCATAACCAGCAATAACGGCGTATGCAAATGATGCACACCATATTCCACTGACCCTTCTGAGGTGCTGATCTGGTTACCAATATTACGAATCATAAATAAATCACTGTCAGGAGTCGCATTAATTGCGTGCGTATGCACGCGCGAATCTGAACAAGTTACCACTGTCGCACGCGGGTGCTGACCTTCAGCAAAAGCTTTGAAGTAATTAGGCGCATGCTTGCGCATAAAAGCGCGATTATGTTGCGTAATTTCGCGCAATATCTCCTTCGAACCTGCTGTCGCCTTCTGCTTATCATTAAGCTGAGCTGCGTACTCACGAATTGTTTCCCGTACGATACTGCGGATACGCTCCTTTTCAACATCGCTCATGGCGGGCAGTTCGTCTGCCGATGCACCCACGGCCAAAAAGAAACTCAATAGCCCCCAGCCAACCCTTTTAATCATTGCCGACTCCAATCATCCAGAAATTTCCAGCCGTATAAAAATCTTGCTTTTCAATGGGATACCACTTTCACGCAGGCAAATAACGGCCGGCAGCGTTCAGCGAAAAGTTTAACCGGCTTCACTCCATTTTCGTGCATTCCACGAAAAAACTTCATACCTTGCCAGAACGCCAAATCGACAACAAAATCCAGACACTATTAAAAAAGGCCACCAGAAAACCCAGCAAGCCAAAAAATGGCAAACCAAATAATTCGGGGCCGCCCTCCACCGTCATGATAATGCTGGAGCCCACCACCAGTGAGGCGGTCAACACGCCCATGGTCAATCGATTGGCCGCGCTGTTGAGCTGTTGACCAAAATGGTCCAAGCGCTTGAGATCAAGGTCAATCCGTAAGCGTCCACTGCGTGCGCGCCGAAACAAACGGGCCACATCGCGCGGCAGACCAAACACAATTTCGGCCATCTCACTCATGCCGCGCTTAGCCCGCTGCGTCAACGCATGGGGCGAAAATCGCGCTTCCATAACGCGATGCACAAACGGCGATAAATGATCCACCATGTGAAACTCAGGATCCAGTTGATGCCCCAATCCTTCCAATGTAATCAAGGCCTTAAACAATAAAGTCAAATCTGCCGGCATCGCTAATTGATTGTCACGCATTAAGGCGGTCACTTCACTCAGCAATGCACCCAGATGAATATCCTTCAAACTGAGATTATCGTAACCAAAGATCAATTCGGAAATGTCGTAAGCCAGCCGTTCTTCTTCAATTTCAACGTCCCCCGCCCAAATAGTCAGCACATTCAGCATGCCGGTTTCATCTTTCTGTATCATGGCCTGCAGAAAATCAATTAGTTGCTCACGTCGAGTGTCGGTAACGCGACCCACCATGCCGAAATCAAGCAATCCCACCCGGTTACCTGTCATGTAAACAACATTACCGGGATGGGGATCGGCATGAAAATAGCCATCCAGCAAGATCATTTTCAGCACAGCATCCGCCCCGCGCGACGCCAATAACTTGAGGTCAAACCCTTCCGCTTTTGCACGTTCAATTTGATTGCCCGGCACGCCAACCAACTCCTCTTGCACATTGACCATTTCCGAACAATATTGCCAATAAACCTTGGGAATATGCACCGTCTTATCAAGCTCAAAATGATGCGCAAAAACATCGAGATTACGCGCCTCTTTGGCTAGATCGAGTTCACGCAACAACGAACGCTGCAACTGCCCCACGATCTGCACCACGCGATAACGCCGCATGTCGGGCATTTCCAATTCCATCAACCGCGCCATGTGCGTCAGGATGCGTAAATCGGCGTCAATTTTGCCCTTGATATCCGGCCGCCGAAGTTTGACCACCACCGCAGTGCCATCCACCAGCTTGGCACGATGCACCTGAGCAATTGAAGCCGCGGCAAACGGCTCACACTCAAACTCGGCAAACACCTTATCTATCGACGCGCCCCATAATTGCTCCAAAGCTGGCCGTAGCAGCTCAAACGGCACCGGCGGCACTTGGCTATGCAATTTCTCAAATTCGACGATCCAACTCGGCGGAAAAACATCGACCCGCGTCGCCAGAATCTGGCCCAGTTTGATAAAGCTGGGGCCCAGCTCAGTCAACGCCAATCGAATCCGCACAGGCAAATCGAGCTGGGTAATTTCATTCGACGTTTTCCAATGCAGCAGCCGACCGGCGCGCTCCAGCAAATGAGAGACGCCCAATAAACGGACGACATCCCCCCAGCCATACCGGATCAATACTGAGGCAATATCATGCAGGCGCGGCAAATCTCGCACCATGGAGAGGGTTTCACGCAGCATGACTACCTCGCAGAGGATGGGGGGTTAAAGCAGGATTATGGCGATTTTTCATCATTTTGGCCGTGGTGATCAATCGCAATGATAGCCGACGCAACGGCCTTGTATTCAAGACTAAGCGTATCGAAACTGCACCGATCAAGGCCGAGCGGGTTAGAATTTTCAATGGCCCCCTTGATTGACGTCTCTAACGAAGCCGCTAACTGATGTAACGGCATCATACCTAATGTTCCTGCTGAGCCTTTAAGGGTATGAACGAGACGCTTCATCTTTGTTAAATCTGCCGCCTGCCAACTTTGCTCAAACGCGGCCAAGTCCCGTTCTGATTGGGTGGCGAATTTTTGCAACAGCCGCTGATAAACCGCCGCATTACCACTCATTTGCTTTAAACCCAACGCATAATCCACACCGGATATACCCTGCCATCGGTCAATAGTCTTACTCTCAGAGCGATCCTCGGGTAGCACATTCGTGTCAGCAGAAACAGACCATATTGGCTTGAGTTCATTCACCGGCGGCATTTCTACGACCACGCCAGGCGGAATTTTCCTATTGTTTTCTTTAAAATAGAGCCACGTTAAAAGCATCGAATATAACTGAGATGGATTAACCGGTTTGGCAATAAAATCATTCATGCCCACACTTAAACAAAGATTTTTATCCTCACTAAACGCATTTGCGGTCATGGCAATAATCGGCGTGTTGGCATAACCCGCTAATTGACGAATAGCGCGCGTAGCATCGAGCCCGTCCATTTCCGGCATCTGAATATCCATCAGAATCAAATTGAAATGGCCAGCGGCGGCGGCCGCAACTGCCTGCACACCGTCAACGGCAAGCGTAGTCGCTAACCCCGCATTCTGCAGCAAGGTGAGCGACACTTCTTGATTAATCGGATTATCTTCCGCCAATAATATTTGTTTACCGGAACTGTGCGCCAAAAGAAGCTCGATAATTTCGTTTTCAGGAATAGTGGCAAACAGATTGGCCGTCAACGCATTATTCTGTATTTTTTTCATGCGAACGCTAGCCCAAAAAGCACTTCCCTTGCCTAGGCTACTGCTTACCCCCACATTTCCCCCCATCAGCTTAGCCAAATGGCGATTGATGCTTAACCCCAAGCCTGTTCCACCGTATTTTCGCGTAGTCGAATTACTTCCCTGAGTAAAAACATTAAACAAGCGTTGCCTTTCCTCAGCCGTAATGCCTA
>CAYWXO010000097.1:0-12512 GCA_964462255.1 uncultured Thiobacillus sp.
CCCGAATCGGCGCGATATCATCTCGATCATCCATCGCATAGGCCAACGTACCATAACCACTGAAACGAACCGGATTGGTTACTGAGTTTGTCGCCGGGTTTTTCTCTTCCGCCCAAGCCGTAGCCAGGGTCAGCCAGGTCAGCCAAGTCAGTAATAAACAAACAATCCATTTATGTCTAATTTGTTCCATCATTTTGTCCACATTGGGGCCCAACAGACTCATCACAACCCTTACAAGCTATTAATCAGTAAAGATCGCCTTCAAACACGCCGTGCATTATGACTACAATCGTCGAATTATTCACGACAAATGTTCATAACTTATAACACCGTTAATCGCAGGCGTAGTCGCTATTACACCCAACGGGCTTAGCTAAATCGTGACAATTCGTGGTGAGATTCGTGGTGAAAACTGAGCTTAAGGCTGACTAATACCAATAGGCCACCCGCCGCCGAACTGCGCAGCTCAATGCTACCGCCATGCAAATGAACAATAGGCTTGACAATGGCCAAGCCCAGCCCACTGCCTGGCACGGCGGCAGCGGCCAAACGGTAGAAACGCTCAAACACCGCCTGCCGTTCAGCCACCGCAATTCCTGGGCCATCGTCACTGATGCTGAGCAACACGGCAGGGTCGGCCGTTAGCGCCGACGACGCTGGCACCAAGGTCAGCTCAACATCAACACGACCGCCTTCAGGGGTATAGCGGATGGCGTTATCCAGCAAATTACTCAACATGATGCGCAAACTATCGGCATGGCCCATCAATTCCACCGCAACACATGCCCCTACGCCTAAGTCAATTTTGCGTGCGTCAGCTTGCGTAGAAAAATCCGCCACCACGGCTTTGACCAGCGTATCGAAGGCAACCGGCGCAAACTCAACGTGTCGCGCTGCCGGCTCCAGACGGGCCAAACTCAACAATTGATCAATTAAGTGTGCGGTGCGATCCACGCCACCAGAAAGTTGACTCAGTGCCATTTGACGTTCCGATTCGCTCGCCGCCCGCGCTGCAATTTGTGCCTGCAGCTTGAGCGCGGTCAACGGCGAACGTAATTCATGTGCCGCATCGGCAATAAAGCGGCGTTGCGCCGCCAAAGCCTGATCCAGCCGCACCAGCAAATCATTCAAAGCATTCACTAAGGGAGCCACTTCATCCGGCAAACCCTGTGCTTCGAGAGAATGCAACGACGTCACGCCACGGCGGCCAATTTCGCTGCGAATCTGCTCCAGCGGCGCTAATGCCCGCACTACGGCAGCGCGTATCAACAAGCCTAGCACCAGCACTAACACCACAAGCGGAATGAGCAACCAAGGCGCAATGGTGGCAAAGCGACGCGCACGACTCGCCGATGTCGTGGCGACCTGTATGGTTAGCCCCCCTTCTTGCAAAGCGTAAATACGCCAATGAGTGTCATGCCATTGAATAACGTGTAAGCCCGGTGATTGCAGCGGGGGCTCTTCATCATCTCGCGATGAAAACACTAGGTTTTTATTAGCATCCCATATTTGACTTACAAATTGGCCACGATCCATCGTCGCCTCTTCATTATTATCGTATTGCACGCCGTGCCGAAGCACTGAATGCGCGATTTGCTCTAAACCAAAATCGCGCACCCGATTAAAGGCATCCCAGGCAATAACATAAGTAATTAAACTGACCAATAAACCAGTCAGCATCAAGGCGCTGATTTGCCACAATAACAAGCGGCCACGGATACTATTTTTCACGTCGGTATTACCGTCAAGTCGGTAATACCATTTTATAACCCACGCCCCGCACATTGCGGATCCATTCTTTGCCCAATTTGCGGCGCAGATTATGCAGATGCACTTCAATTGCGTTGCTGGCCACTTCGTCCTGCCAGCCATACAGTTGCGCTTCCAGTTGTTCACGAGATAAAACGACGCCCGGCCGCGCCATGAGTGCCTCCAGCACAGCAAATTCGCGCTGCGACAAAACGAGGGATTCTCCTGCCAGTTGCACTTCTCGTTTGATTGAGTTTAACGATAAACTACCTAGGCGCATTTCCAGATTCGCATGACCGGCATGACGCCGAATCAAGGCGCGCGTGCGTGCAATCAACTCATCCAGATCAAACGGTTTAATCAAATAATCGTCAGCCCCCAAATTGAGTCCTTCCACCCGCTCGGCCACCCCATCACGCGCGGTAACAATCAACACCGGCAAGTTAACGTCACGCTGACGGATTGTTTTTAGCAGACGGAGGCCATCCAGCCGCGGCAAACCTAAATCAAGCAGCAGTAAATCGTAACTGCCGGTCATCAAGGCCAGTTCAGCCGCATTGCCATCGGTGGACCAGTCCACCGTAAACCCAGCCTGACGCAGGCCCTGTTGCATGCTTGCGCCAATCATCGGGTCGTCTTCAGCCAGCAACAGTTTCATGCTGAAAACCTCAAATAAGTGAAAAATGACATGTACACAACATAAATCAAAACGCAAAAAAAAAGCCGGGCATCGCAAGACGCCCGGCCTTTTTGTTCACGCTGTGCTTACTTGGCGGGCGCGGCCGGTGCTGCAGCCGGCGCGGCAGCAGCAGCTTCATCAGCCTTTTTAGCTTTCTTTTCTTTCTTCGGCTTGTTTTTCTTCTCAGCAGGTGCGGCAGCGGCAGGAGCCGCAGCGGCAGGTGCAGCAGCGGCGGCAGGTGCAGCAGCCGGTGCCTCAGCAGCTTGGGCAGAAGCCAAAGTGAAAGCGATAACAGAAGCAGCAGAAAGCAGGGTAATCAGCATTTTATTCATCTTAAATTTCCTTTAATCAATCAAGTCAAACACTTAGTGAGGGGCGAAGCCAAACAGACAAACAGACATACAATTACGCTGTGGCTGATTGCTATTCTGCCGGGCAAAACTTAACGAAAACTTAAGATGGCCTGTGCGTGCGCCGGCGCAGTTAAAAATACACGCCGCCTCTTCTTTCTTCTTTTATCCTCTTCCGCTGCCGGCCTCGTCGTATATTAATAAATACTAAATTACTAATAAAACGAAATTACTTCACATGTTGCTTCCTGTATTGCACAACCGGCAAGTTCCGTTTGCATCCAAGCCTGAGCTGAATTACGCTGCACAGCTTGCCTTTTCGCGTTGCCGTAGAAAAAGTCAAAATGAAAATTTAATTTACCCCCTACCTAATGTCCTCAATATTCAGCTATTTCAGAAACTGCTCACTATTTCAACAACTGATTATTCCGATGATTATCGTCGGCATCGTCGGCGTTAACGCCATTGTCATTTCCGCGGTGATTCTTGGCGATTCAGTCAGCGCACTTGGCGAAATGTACGATACCGGCGGCGAACGCATCAAGACATTGCAAGAGCTGGATAAAGGGATCGCGCATTTCCGCACGCTCTGCCTCAAACACATGAACAGCGAAAACGCGCAAGACATGGATACCCTCAACACCGAGCTGAAACAAATCAAGCGCAACATTGAGACTATGCTTCCTTCGCTTTACAGCAATAAAGTGCATTTACGACAAAACACACTGCAAGAAGTCAGCCACCTAAAACAAGCAATTAACGCCTATTTCACTGAAATTACCGAAGCCATACTGCTCAGTGCAGATTTTGAAAAAGAACTGGCGTTTAAACCGTTAACTGACGCTGAAGTGCAGCACTTGTCCGTACTGCAAAATACCATTCAATCACTCACCCGGCACGCATTCGAAGACATCTCAGCCAGCCGCGATAACCTCATGGCGGCGGCCAACCGCAATCTGCACATCACCATCATTATTGGCATTTTGGGTGGCATCGTCCTGCTGAGCATGGCCTTTTATGTGACCCGGCGAACCAGCCAGCGCTTGGCGGATTTACTCGCATGGTCCGAACGCATCGCCCTTGGCGACCTTTCCACCCTGCAAACCCACGACTCAACCGATGAAGTCGGTCAACTGACGCACGCCATGCACGGCATGGTCGAGAACATTTCGCGCGGTCGCCTTGCGCTGGAAGCGGCCAAAAGAGGGGCCGAATCGGTGGCAAAAGAATTACAGCTTTATGCCAACGCCTTTGAAAGTAGCGGCGATGCCATGTTGATCTCAGATAAAAATAACTTGATCGTCGATATCAACGCCAGTTTTACCCGCCAAACCGGCTATGGCCTACATGAAGTCAGGGGCAAAAATCCGGGCATGTTATCCAGCGGCAAAACACCAAAGGCCGTTTACCAGGATATGTGGGATAGTCTGCAAACCAGTGGTTACTGGCAAGGTGAATTGTGGGATAGAAAGAAATGTGGCGAGGTTTATCCGAAATGGGCCTCTATTTCAGTCATCCGTAATAACCAACAAGAAGCCATTTTTTACATTGCGAGTTTTTCTGATATTAGTGAGCGTAAGGCAAATGAAGCGCGCATCGACTACCTCGCGCACCATGACGCCCTCACCGGACTAATCAACCGCTACAACTTAGAAAATCGCCTAGGACAAGCTCTGCTTTCTGCGCACCGCAACCAATTGCCGATGGCGGTGATGTTCATTGATATGGATCGCTTCAAAACCATCAACGACACATTGGGGCATCATGTCGGCGACCAATTATTGATTGAAGTTTCCCACCGGCTGAGCGATAGCGTGCGTGAAAGCGATATTGTCGCCCGCTTGGGTGGCGATGAATTTGTCGTGGCGCTGACCAACATCAATAGCGAATTGGACGCGGCCCCCGTCTCGGAGAAAATTTTACGTGTACTCGGGCAACCTTACACCATCGCAGGCAAAGTGCTGCATTCCAGCCCGAGTATTGGCATCGCCATTTTCCCTACCGACGGTGGCGACGGTGCCACCCTGATGAAAAACGCCGATACCGCGATGTATCACGCGAAGGAACGCGGCCGCAACAATGTGCAGTTTTTCACCTCGGCGATGAATGCCGCTGCACACGAGCGGTTAACGCTAGAAAACGATTTGCGCTACGCCTTAAAAGAAGGGCAATTATCACTGCACTATCAACCCCAAGTCTGTGCCATTGATGGCAAAAGCTGTGGTGTTGAAGCGTTAGCGCGCTGGTTTCACCCAGTGCTGGGCTACATCCCGCCGCTAAAATTCATTCCTATCGCAGAAGAGTCCGGCCTAATTGAAACCCTGGGCTGCTGGGTGCTCGGCGAGGCTTGCCGTCAAATGAGCGCGTGGCAGGCCGAAGGGATTCTGGGCATACGCATCGCAGTCAATCTCTCTGCGCAACAACTGCGCGCGCCCGGCCTAGTGCAATCGGTAGCGGAAATCCTGGCGCACCACCACCTCAAAGGCAGCGATTTGGAATTGGAAATTACTGAATCAATCGCCATGGAAAACCCTGAACGAGCGATTGGCCAATTACAAGCACTGCGCGATATGGGCGTGCAGTTAGCGATTGATGATTTTGGCACCGGCTACTCATCGCTTTCCTACCTCAAGCGACTGCCCATTCAAGTGCTCAAACTTGACCGCTCTTTCGTTCACGATATTGATACCAATGTTAACGATGCGGAAATCAGCGCCGCAACCTTGGCCCTAGCGCATACCCTCGGCTTGAAAGTGGTGGCCGAAGGCGTTGAAACCGTCGCCCAACGCAATTTCCTTACCCGTCACCACTGTGAATTTTTGCAAGGTTATTTGTTTAGCAAACCCTTACCAGCCGATGAAGCGAAACAGTATTTACTCAATAACCGGTAGTTGAACAAGATAAACTCACAGCGGCATGGCTTTACGCTCGTTCAAATTCAACCAGCCACGCACCACGCGATACAACACCCATGCGCCAGACAGCATCGACAATGCAATGGCAAGCGGAATACCGATTAACGTCAACGCAAACATCAGCGCTAACAATAACCACAACAGCGCAAACCAGAAGGTGCGAATTTGCCAACGAAAGTGAGATTCAAGAAATGTCCCACGCGCTTCCCCGCGTTTCACATAACTTAGCACCACGCCAATCAACGAAGGCCAACCGGTAATAAAAGCGGTGACAATAAACGCCGGCGTCATCAAACCGGTGATGACAGTCAGCGCATGTAATCCATAAATCACATGACTCAAGGTGATTAGGCTATCAGGGGGAGAAATTTGAGGGGTATCATTCATGATATTGATGTACTTTAGTTAAATTACGGTTGTATAAAATCACACTTTTTTATTTCACCCAACGGCGTGAATCAATATGCCATGCTTCAAATTCTTCATGGCCGTTAATGTGATCCTTGCAACCGGGCCAAGCCAAATCAATCAGCTCTGGCGGCAAATAACGTTTATTTTCAGCATGAAACATGACACGCACCTTGGGTTGCATCAGCTTTTCTTCATTCTGTTCAACCACCACACCCAAGCGGCCGCTTTCCAGACGCACCAACGAACCAGTAGGATAAATTCCTACACACTTAACATAAGTACGCACCAATTCCATGTCGAAATGGTATTTTCCCCATTCAAGCAAACGACCCAGTGCAGCAGTAGGGGCTAATCCCTTGTGATAAACACGATCTGACGAAATGGCGTCGTAAACGTCCACAATCGCGCCCATGCGACCATAAAGTGAAATCGCGTTGCCCTTCAACTTATTCGGATAGCCGGTGCCGTCATAACGTTCATGATGTTGGCCGGCCACATCAAGCGCAATCTGGCTGATACCAGGCGTATTTTGCAAAATCAAAATACTTTGCACCACATGCGATTTCATCTTGGCAAACTCGGCTTCCGATAATTTTGCCGGTTTATTGAGAATATCGTCCGGCACCTTCGCTTTACCCACATCATGCAATAAACCTCCAATCGCAATTTCCTTAATGACAGCACGATCCAGCTTCATGCCACGCGCAAAAGACACTAACAAAGCACATACCGAAACAGAGTGCTGGAAGGTGTAATTGTCATGATCCTTCAAGCGTGCCAAGGGCAGTAAGGCATTCTGATTTCGAAAAATCGAATCCACCATGTTTTCAACCAAGGGCTCAACCTGCTCCAATTCTATCTGCTTGCCCATGCGAATATCATGCACGATACCCCGCACAATGCGATTCGCTTCACCATGTAGCTGACGCGCTCGCTCCATTTCGCGCGCCAGAATCGCCCGCTGCGGCACAGCTTGAACTTCTTGCGCAATCTCGGCCATGCGCGCATCAACGTCATGGCGAATATCTGCTTCACTTTTGGCCTCACCAGGAATATCTAACCCTTTAAGGGTGTCGATATACAACTCACGTACGCCCAACGCCTTAATTTCAACAATACGATGTCTATCTTTAACCATGAAACAATTGGTCACAAACGGATGATCCATCCAAGAGCAGTTCACGTCTTGAACATACATACCCGGCCGTAATTGGCTGATAGCGATCAATTTAATATGCGGATGTTGACCTATTTGATTACTCATTGCGCCCACGCTGAAATGAAGTCGGTTCTTTTGATTATCTCACTTCTCTCACCTCACTCACAACGCAACCCCTGCATCGGGGGGGCTTGCAATAAACTACGGCTCACCAACAACCCGGCCCCCAGCACCAACAGCCAGCCGCCCAGCAAACCGGCCAGCCAAATCAGCGGATCAGGGGAATGCGGCAATTCAAAAACCCGCTCGGCCAACAGCCAGGCGATAGCACTGGCCGCCGCTGCCGCCAACCCGCCGGCTAATAACCCCAAGGCGGTGAACTCAGTCGCCAAAGCCAACAAAACGCGCCGCCGCGATGCGCCCAAAGTCCGCCAAAGCGCAATTTCACGCGCCCGCTCATCGCGCCGAGCATACAACGCTGCGAGCAAAACCAGAATCCCTACGGCTAGACTAAACAAGAAAATAAGCTGCACCGCCGCAGCCACCCGATCAAGCAAGCCGCGCAATTCTTGCATCACCTGTTCCACATCAATCAGCGTCAAATTGGAAAACTCACTCAACAAACCAGCCAAAGCCGCACGCCGTTCAGGGGGCACATAAAAACTGGTAATAAAGGTTTGCGGTAGGCTATCCAATGCACCGGGCGGGGCAACGACAAAGAAATTAACGCGAAAAGAATCCCACTCCACCTTGCGCAAACTGCTAACCCGGCCCCGCAAGGGCAATCCCCCCGCATCAAACACCAGCTCATCACCTAGTTTTATCTGCAAGGTTTTAGCTAAACCTTCTTCGACAGAAAATCCCTCATTTACCCCCCCTTTCATGCTCCATTGCCCAGCGGTAATCACATTGTCCGCCGGCAATTGTGCCAACGCTGATAAATTGAATTCGCGCTCAATCAGGCGTTTAGCGCGCGGCTCCTCATAATCAGCCGGATTCGCCAAACGGCTCCCGATCTGCGTCAGCCGCGCGCGCGCCATCGGGTAAAGCTTAACCCCAGCAATGCCCTGTTCGCGCAAATAGCGCTGCACCGCACTGACTTGATCCGGCTGAATGTTAATGACAAATCGATTCGGCGCACCGATGGGCGCTTGATTTCGCCAACTGTCAAACAAATCACCCCGCACCAATGTCAACAACAGCAAGGCCAGCAAGCCCAAACTCAACGCCATCGCCTGCAAGGTCGTTTCCCAGCGCCGACGCCGTAAATTAAGCAAACCCAAGCGCATACTGGTAGGCAGACGCTGCGCTAGCCAAGCTAATGGCGCTAGTAAAATTTGTAGCGTCAAGGCGGCTAACAACATCAAAAGCAGAACACCCCCTAATACAATCAAGCCAAGGCGAATTTCACCTGCTTGCCAAAACAACAATGCCGCTACCAGCGCAAATCCAACGCCATGTGCTAACCACGCCGACAGCGGTGGCGCGCCTAAATCGCGCCGTAAAACCCGCAACGCCGGCACCTGTTTCAAACGCAGTAAAGCCGGCAAACTGAACGCCAATACCAATACAACCCCCGCCAACACACCCAGCAAGGGTGGCCATAAACTCGCTGCCGGCAAACCCAGGCGCAACGCATCCCCCAGCCAATGCACCATGGCCGCCTGCGTCAACCAGCCCAGCGCACTGCCCAACACGCCAGCCAGCAAGCCCAGCGTACCCAATTGCAATAGATACAAGGTAAACAAACGCCGTTGCGTCGCACCAAAACAGCGTAGTAGGGCAAACTGATCAAAATGACGTTGCACATATCGACGTAATGCCATCTGCGTAGCGGCAGCAGCAAGCAACACGGTCAACAATGCCGCCAACCCCAAATATCGCTGCGCGCGATCCAACACTTGGCGCAACTCCGGCCGCGCATCACGTACATCTTCCAACTGTTGCCCGCGCGCCAGACGCGGCTTTGCCCACGCATGAAAATCAGCAATATGCGCGGCATCTCCAGCCAGTAATAAACGGTAAACAATGCGGCTGCCCACCTGCACCAAACCGGTACTAGCCAGATCCGCCGTATTCATCAGCAAACGCGGTGCCAAGGCCATGAAATTGCCGCCCCGCTCACCTTCAAAAGTCAAAATTGCCGCAATCCGCAAACGCGCCTGCCCCACTTCAACCCAATCTCCTGGCTGCAGCGCAAGCCCACTCGCCAAGCGCGAATCCACCCAGACTTCACCTGGCTTGGGCACCGCCCGCGTGGGCGCATCTGGCGCGAATAAATCCGCTGCAATACGCAAGTCTCCACGCAGAGGATAACCCGGTGTAATCGCCTTAATGCCCGACAACACATGTCGCTCGCCGGCTAACACCATGCTCAAGAAAGTCGTCGTCTGGCTGCTGCTTAACCCGCGCGCCGTCGCCGCCGCAACTAACCCGGCATCCAACGGATGATCGGAGACCAAGGCCAAATCCGCCGCCAACAAGGTATTGGCTTCTTGCCCCAACGCCTGCTCTACCCGGTCCGCAAAAAAACGCACCGCCGTCAAACTGGCCACGGCCAAAGCCACCGCCAGTAGCACGACGCGCATCTCGCCAGCGCGCCATTCACGCGCCAATAAACGTAACGCCAACTTCAACATGCTGCCGCCCCCACCCCGCCCTGCACCCGCCCCTCCACTAAGCGCAATTGACGTCCGCAACGGCCGGCCAGCGACGCATCGTGTGTCACAATAATCAGGCTAGCCCCTTGTTTCTGGTTCATTTCAAACATGAGTTCGATCACTTGCGCGCCGGTATGTGCATCCAGGTTTCCCGTCGGCTCATCCGCCAACAATATGCGTGGCGACACAGCAAACGCACGCGCCAAGGCAACGCGCTGCTGCTCGCCACCAGAAAGCTGCGTCGGCCGATGCCGCGCGCGCGCAGCCAAACCAACCTGCTGCAAATGCGCCTTCGCCACGCTCGCCGCATCTTTACGGCCGGCTAATTCCATCGGCAACATGACGTTTTCCAGCGCAGTCAAATCTGGCAGCAGTTGAAAAGATTGGAATACAAACCCCATGTTTTGCCCACGCAAGGCCGCGCGACCATCTTCATCCAAAGCTGAAAGCGCAACCCCATCCAAGCGCACCTGCCCCGTACTCGGCGTATCCAACCCGGCAATCAACCCTAGCAAGGTCGATTTACCCGAGCCGGAACTGCCGACGATAGCAACAGTCTCGCCCTTATTTACTGAAAATGAGACATCCTGCAGGATGTCGAGTGTTTCTTCCCCTAACTGCACGGATTTACCGAGATTTTCAATGTCAATGCGCATAATATTAATGAGTTTTCTGTTGGTTATTGGATTAACTGCTGTAGCAAGTGGTACGGTCAGTAGCAAGGCCAAAGGCAGCCAAACGGTACTGGTGTTGGGTGATAGTTTATCAGCTGCTTACGGGATAGCACGCGAATCTGGCTGGGTCGCACTGTTAGCGCAACGCCTGCGCCCCCATCAAGTCATCAACGCCAGCGTCTCAGGCGAAACCACGGCCGGAGGTCTCAGCCGCCTACCCGCCCTCCTCGCCACCCATAAACCGCACATTGTCGTGCTGGCCTTGGGCGCTAATGATGGATTACGCGGGCTACCCGTGCCGCAAACGAAGCGCAACCTGGACGCCATGATCAACCTGATCAGCAAACAACACGGACAAGTATTATTGGTGGGAATGCAGTTACCGCCAAACTATGGCACAGCCTACACCAGCAAGTTCCAAGCACTCTTTAGCCAGCTGGCAAAAGAGAAAAAAGTCCGTCTGCTACCCTTTTTACTCGCAGGCATCGCCACCAACGCGGCGTTTTTTCAGGCGGATGGATTACATCCAACCGCACAGGCGCAACCTATTTTGCTGAATACCGTCTGGCGGGAATTACAACCGATGCTAGATAAAAAACACTAAGCACATGCCGTCGCCATTTCTACTCGATTGCGGCCGCCGGCTTTGGCACGAAAGACGGCTTCATCTGCTCGCTCAACCATGTCAGAGAAGGAAATTCCTGGTGCTGTCGCCACACCGAGACTCACCGTCAGCGGAATGGTGATGCCATTCCAGTTCAAGTCGATCGCCTCAATTGCGGCTCGCACATTTTCAAACAAGGTCGCCGCCTCGTCACAAGATTTAATGGTCGCTACGCAAACGAATTCCTCACCGCCGTAACGTGCAACAATATCGTGGCGTGATAATTGACGCCGTAAAACAAAGGCGATTTTTTTCAGCGCCTCGTCGCCAGCCGCATGACCATATTCATCATTAATCCGTTTGAAACGATCCGCATCAACCATGGCCACGGCAAGGGTGCGCTTACCTGCCACCGCTTCGGCGTGCAGTGATTCCATGGCTTGAAAAAGATAGCGGCGGTTATGCAAACGGGTTAAGTAATCGCGATTCGCCATATCATGCAATTCACGTACAAAATGCACCATATTGATGCTCTGTACTACCCGGCAATAAAACTGCTCAATCTGAAAATCTTTGCTGAGAAAATCATTCGCTCCTGCCTTAAGCATAGTCGCGGATAGTTCCGGGTGTTTTAGATCAGAAAAGGCGATGATGGCTAAATCTTCCCGTCGATGCTGGCGACGGATCTGACGCACCATGTCTAGCCCATTCATCACCGGCATGAAATAATCAGTCAACACAAGCGCAATATCAGGATTATCCTTGAGTATATCAAGCGCCTCTTGACCATTGTAAGCAGAGATAACCTGGAAGCGATACTGCCGCAAGTAGCGACAAACATGCAGATGAAATGTCTTTGAATCATCCACCACCATGACTTTCATTGACTGATTCTGGCGCAAACGGCCAATCAAGTAAGCCACATCTTCAATCGCATTAAGCCCATTTTTGAACATGTAATCAATCACTTGCATGTCCAATACCGCTTGGCGCAAAAAGGGATCTGCCGAGCCGGTTAACACGATAATGGGCACGCCATAAGCACGCACCGCATTGACGACTTCCAAACCACTGGCGTCCGGCAAGGTCAGGTCAAGCACCACACAAAAAAGCGTCGCGGACTCTGCTTGCAAAATGGTATGCGCTGCAGCCAGTGATTCCGCTTCCAGCAACTCAACGTTATCAAGCAAGGTAATATACTGCCGCAAATGAAGACGCACCGTACGGCTATCTTCCACCAAGAGCACACTAATCGAATCCTCTCCATGCAAATTAAATGAAAGCCGAGAAAGTTTTTCGCTGGTGAGGGGT
>CAYWXO010000098.1:0-12356 GCA_964462255.1 uncultured Thiobacillus sp.
CGCTCGCCGTAAATACGGGTTTTCTCCCAATTCGCCTTGGCTTTGAGTGCTTGGCTCATACACTTTACGAGCTGCATCATTGCCCCCTTCAACGTCAAGCAAAATGACCCCAGTTTCATTTGGTAATGCCCGCAACCAAGCGAAGGCAGATTTAATTGCCAACGGTAAAGGACATCGCATCCCGTCATACCATGCTGTAATTATCTCCTTCAAGTGTTTGATTGCGGCTTCTGCGCAGTAGGCAGGCAAACTAACCTGACCTTTCTTACTGATAATGACTGTAACCATTGGGCCTAGCGCAATCTGACACGCCAAATGCCGCACCCAATGCCGAATGACTTTATCGCCCCGATATTGATTGTTTGCATTCACCAAATCGCTGGCCTCCAGCACCACACAGCCATATTTATCCGCCGCATTTTCAGCCTGTGAATTAAAGCGTATCCCGCCTAACCAATCAGCCACTTCAAGATGGTTATTATCATGCTGCATGGTAAAATTGAAGGCAATTTCGCTTGCTACTGGCTCTGGCCAACGCGCTAATGCCTTGCTATAAGCGGTAAATAATTCATCCATAGGTGCAAGCATTTCTTGCATGGTGAAATCGCCAAAAGCGCCTGCAGCCAATTCACCCCGTCGATTAATCGCTGCAACTGCCGCCGTTTGTGCCGCCAGGCGGTCTTCGTTACGGCTTAATGCCTCCACCTGCACCTGTATCAGCTCATTTTGTAACTGCCAGCGCTGTAAACCGTCCAGCACAAAGGGTTCCACATCCTCACTCGCCGGGTCGTTCGCTTCAAATACAACATGTAAACGCTGTTTGAAAAAAGCTTTGACCGGATCTTTCATGAAATCAATTAGATCACGTAAGGTCAGCGGCTCTTCTCGGTGTAACGGCGGCAGCGAATCCTGCGTTACCGGGGCTGATGATGAATTGTTGGTCCTTTGCCACTCGTGAGCATAGGTAAACAGCGTGCGATTTTGCGTAGATTGATCAGAAAAGTATGCCGTACTAAACGCTTGTAAAGGGTGCGAAACAGTGAGCGCAGACAGTAAGGGCTTTCCATCTGCCGCCAGCCACCCTTGCGCTAAATGATCACGCAACTGCCCCACCAGGACGGAGGGTGGACGCTCGCTATTATCGGTAATGCTGCGCCCTACCCATGAAATATAAAGCCGGTCGCGTGCGGCTAACATCGCTTCCAGGAAAAGATAGCGATCGTCTTCCCGCCGTGAACGATCACCCGGCCGATAATTGCGCCCCATTAGATCGAAATCCAAGGGTTTGCGGGTTCGTGGGTAATCACCATCATTCATGCCGAGTAAACAAACATGACGGAATGGAATGGCACGCATCGGCATTAACGTCGCGAAGGTGACCGACCCGGCAAAGAAACGTTGATTCAAACTGCTGGCATCCAAACTAGCAAGCCAATATTCTGCCACTACCGATAAGGGTAATTCCGCAGTGAGCTGCGCGTCATCACAGGCTTCTAACCACGATTCCAAACTTTGATCTAATTGCGCCAAGGTGTAAGCATCTGTGGTCGATTCTGCGTCGAAGAAGTTCGTTTTAAGACGACGCAAGCGTTGACACCACAGGGTCACAGTGGCCGGTGTACGCAGTTCTTGCCATAAATGCTCTAACGCATTCAATAATTCCACCAAGGGGCCTAACCGAGCGGCATCCAAGCCAGCGATTTCGTCATACGGCTCAATGTCCTGCCAAGCGCCCCCTGTTTGGCCGGTGGCATAGCCTAACAACATGCGGCGTAAGCCAAACAACCAGGTATTTTGCGCAGCCTCTATGCCAGCAGGTAATTTAAGGCTGGCACGGTGGTTACCCTGTAAACCCCAGCGAATATTCGCGCCACGCACCCAACGATGCAGCAGGGGTAAATCTTCTTCCAGCAGGCCAAAGCGTTTACGTAAGGCGGGCACTTCTAACAGATCAAGGACATCGCTCACGCCGACCCGCGATTGCGGCAGACTCAGCAAACGCTCAATGGCATGGGGTAGCGGGTCAAAATGTCGCTGACCTTGATCGGCCATACTGTAGGGAATGTAACGTTTATCGTTAGAATCCAGCAAGCCAAATACGGCCTGAATATGGGGTATATAAGCATCGACATCCGGCAGCATAACAATGACATCGCGCGGGCGCAGACTGCTGTCGGCAGCAAACGCCGCCAGCAGTTGATCGTGCAAAATTTCGATTTCGCGCTGGCGGCTATGCGCAATATGAAACCGTACGGATAAGTCTGTTGCAGGATCAATCAGACGCGGTGCAGCACAAATTTCTGCCATGGCGCGCAATTGCAGAATATCGCCTTGTATGTGCTGCAATAAATACTGCTCGCCGGTCGGTTCAAACAGGTCAATACGCCGGCCAATGTGCTGCAAAAGCGTTTGATATTGACTACGTTCGCTAGCGGAGTCATGTTCATCTAGTAAGGCAATGAAATCACGCCCTTGCTTTCCCCATGCTGCCAGTAAGGGATGCGCATGTAAATGCATAGATTCTTCCGACAGCAGCGTTGGCTGACCCGGCTTGCGGGCTTGGCGCGCTTCGCGTTGCCGCAGTAATTCCTGGCCTGAAACAATATCAGCCCAATAATGTTCGCACGGATTTTGCACACACATCAGCACTTGCGACCATTGTGCCAAGCGGGCTAATACCTCAAGCGATTGACTGGAAAGAGAGGAAATTCCAAACACCAACACGCGCCGAGGCAACCCAGCGGGGCGCGGCTGATCTTTCAGCAATTCTGCTTTAGCGATAAAAGCGGCATGCACCGCAGCACGGCCGGCATCCGCCATGGTGTTTTGCGCTAAATCTACCGACTCTTCTGCGTGCTTTTGCCTGACGTCGATCAATAAACGTCGCCATAACGCCGGTTGCCACGCTTGCTCGGCCGCAAGCGGGCTGGCGTTACCGTGCAGATCCAACAACACATCACGGCCGGCTGCCCATGCCTCTAACCAATCTGCACGGTAAACCTGATATTGATCGAATAAATCAGCCAGCCGTTCTGCCAGTTGATAACGCTTACGCATATCAGCATCTTCACGCAGGAATTGCTGCAATGGTGCATAAATGTCTTCATGCAGGACATCAGGCAATAATCGCATTAAACGCCAAATCAAACGGGCTTTATCGAAGGGCGATATTTCTGGCACATTTTCTGCACCTAATACCGCCCGGTAAACCCGCCAGAAAAAACTTGAGGGCAACGATAAGCCAAGCGCCGCGGCAATGCCTACCCCATTATTATTGTCGTTATTGTCGTTATTATTATTGGCCGCCAGCGCCAAGCGCAGCCATTGGCCAATGCCATTACTTTGCACTAATACCACTTCTGTTTCTAATGGACTAAGTGGATGATTTTTCATCCATGAAACCAGTAAACTGCGCAATGACTCAGCTTTATTACCATGGATCAGCATTAAACCTGCTGGCAGATTGGAAGGCTTATAAGGGAAATGAGTCATGCGACCTCTTCATGAATACTTAAATCAATCAAGCAATATATCCTAATTTTTAGCTTGCCATAGCGGATTTGATAGCGGCGTCTGCCTGCAAAGCGGCAACGGTAAAGGCAAAAAAACAGCTAAAATCGCCCCATTCCAGCCGCTGAACGCGCGGCGCAAACTCACCCAATGACCTATGACACCTTTACTGATTTTTGATATTGAAACCATTCCCGACATTGACGGATTGCGCCGTCTTCACAACGTCGGCCCGGAGGCCAGCGACCACGAAGTCGGCGAAATGGGCTTGCTCATGCGTCGTCAACAGACTGGCGGCTCTGACTTTTTGCCGCATTATCTGCATCGCGTGGTGACCATTTCTTGTGTTTTGCGCACTGAAAAGACCTTCAAGGTGTGGTCTCTATCGCACCCCGAGGCGAGCGAAGGCGAGATGTTGCAGCGATTTTTTGACGGAATTGAAAAATATACGCCGCAAATTGTGTCGTGGAATGGCGGTGGTTTTGATTTGCCGGTCATGCACTATCGTTCCTTGTTGCACGGCGTTGTTGCGCCGCATTACTGGGATTGGGGCGATGACAATCGCGACTTTAAATACAACAACTACCTGAATCGTTATCACACACGCCATCTCGATTTAATGGACGTGCTGGCTGGCTTCCAAGCGCGCGCCAATGCACCACTCGATTCCTTAGCTAAATTGCTGGGCTTTCCCGGCAAATTGGGCATGGACGGCAGCGCAGTTTGGGACGCCTTTCAACGGGGCGAGCACGCTGCCATTCGTGATTATTGCGAAACGGACGTAGTCAATACTTATCTGGTTTTCCTCCGTTTTCAAAAAATGCGTGGGGCCATATCAGCCGAATACTATGCGGCGGAATTGGACTTAGTCCGTAGTTCACTGGAAGAAATTGAAGCTGAACATTGGTTTGAGTTTTTAGAGGCATGGCCATCATGAGGCGCAGTGGTTCCCCTGTTACAGCCGCAGGGCAAATGATTGAAATTGAATCACTGGATCACGAAGGCAAAGGCATCGGCCGCCGTGAGGGTAAAACGATTTTCGTGGATGGTGCCTTGCCGGGCGAAGTCGTTATGGCCGCCAGTTATCGCAAAAAACCTGACTTTGAGCAGGCACAAGCGACCGAAATCATCAAGGCTAGTCCGTTCCGCGTCACACCGAAATGCACTTGGTTTGGCGTGTGCGGGGGGTGTACGCATCAGCATTTGGATGAAGCGGCTCAAGTTGCCGCCAAGCAGCGCGTACTGGAAGACTGCTTCGAACATATCGGCAAGGTAAAGCCCGAGACGATGTTATCGCCTATCCATGGTCCTACTTGGGGTTATCGCACGCGAGCGCGCTTGTCGGTGCGGCATGTCGCGAAAAAAGGGGGCGTGCTGGTTGGCTTTCATGAGCGACGCAGCAGTTATGTTGCCGACATGACCAGTTGCGAGGTTTTGCTGCCGGAAATATCCGCGCTACTACCTAAATTACGTGCGCTGGTGCAAAGCCTGTCCATCCGCGATCGTCTGCCACAAATTGAGCTGGCGGCTGGCGACGCGCTCGCCGTGCTGGTTTTGCGCATCATGGATCCGCTGACTCCCGAGGATGAAACCGCCTTGCGTGATTTCGCCGATTTGCACGGCATTCAATTCTGGTTGCAGCCCAAAGGCCCCGATACTGCCTATCCATTTCACCCGCTGAATAAGCCTGAGTTGGCGTATTCATTGCCCGAATTCAATTTGCAGATGCCGTTTCGGCCCACCGAATTTACTCAGGTTAATCATGGCATTAATCGCATGTTAATTCGACGTGCCATGCGCCTACTTGCCGTACAACCAGGCGAGCGTATTGCTGACTTTTTCTGCGGCCTCGGAAATTTCAGCTTGCCGATTGCCCGCTTGGGTGCGCAGGTAGTGGGTATTGAAGGCAGCGCGGGCCTCGTGTTACGCGCTCAGGAAAATGCTGTCTGTAATGGTCTGGCTGATCGCAGCGAATTTCACGTTGCCAACCTGTTTGAGATATCGCCAGAAACTTATGCCGCACTCGGTCAATTCGATAAATTGCTGATTGATCCGCCGCGCGACGGCGCAATTGAGCTGGTCAAAGCGTTGCCGGATTCTGGCGCGCCACAGCGTATTGTTTACGTTTCCTGCAGCCCGGCAACCTTGGCACGTGACGCAGCGGTTTTGGTGCATCAAAAAGGCTATCGACTGAAAACGGCGGGGATTGCCAATATGTTCCCCCACACCGCGCATGTTGAAAGTATTGCGTTATTTGAACGCGTTTGAGTGCGTTTGAGTGTGTTTGAGTGCGTTTGAGTGCCCTCTTGCTGCTAAACTAACGGGATTGTCACTACCGCATTTATCGCTTGGATGCCATCCCGTTAGAAGCGCTTTTGGGCGCTTTAGTTTTGTTATTAGTGTTGTCTGGTTTTTTTTCCGGTTCTGAAACCAGCATGATGGCGGTCAACCGCTATCGCTTGAAAACACTGTCGAAAGCCGGCCATCGTGGCGCACATCTGGCCGAAAAGTTGCTGGCGCGAACCGACAAATTGTTATCCGCCATTCTAATTGGCAACAATTTGGTCAACTCTGCTGCTGCAGCGCTAGTCACTGTCATCGTGTTTCGGATGTTTGGTGAAAGTGAATTAGCGCTTACCTTGGCGACATTGTTAGTGACTTTCCTGATCTTGATTTTTTCAGAAGTCACCCCTAAGGTTATCGGTGCCTCATGGCCGGAACGCATCGCGCCCATTGTCAGCTTTCCCCTCACGTTTCTGGTCAAACTGTTACGGCCGGTCATCTGGTTCGTTAATCTGTTTGTGCAAGCCCAACTCAGAGCGTTACGACTCAACCCAAGTGCAGCTTCCAATCGCAGCATGGGCGTGGAAGAACTCCGTACTTTGCTGGCAGAATCAGGCTCTTTATTACCGAGCCAACATCACAGCATCCTCAGCAATCTGTTTGATCTGGAAAAGGTCACGGTTAATGATGCCATGTTACCGCGTAGTCAAATTGAAGCGATCGACCTGAGTGCTGACGAGGATGAAATTGTCCGGCAACTCGGCACCAGCCACCATGCGCGACTGCCGGTTTACGACGGCGAACCCAATAATGTCATTGGTATTTTGCATGTACGCCGCGCTTTAGCGCGCTTGCAAGAAGATACTTTCGACGCGGAGAAATTCCGCTCCTGGTTGCGTGAGCCCTATTTCATCCCGTCCGGCACCTCGCTCTATGTGCAATTGACGCAGTTTCAAGCCACGCGCCAATCACTCGGCTTAGTGGTAGATGAATACGGCGAATTACTCGGCTTGGTCACCGTCGTAGATATTCTTGAAGAAATTGTTGGGGAATTCACTGCCGTACTTCCGGGCGGCCAAGATGATAATAACCTCCAGCCGGATGGCAGCTACTTAGTCGATGGCGTCAGCTCATTGCGTGAATTAAATCGCAAGTTAAAGCTGCAATTACCCATAGATGGCCCCCGTACATTGAATGGCTTATTGCTGGAATATCTGGAAGCGATGCCAGAAGCGGGGGTCAGTGTACTGATTGCTGGCTACCCCATTGAAATCGTGCAAGTCCAAGACCGCATGGTTAAAACCGCTAAAATTGGGTCGCGGCTAGAGACGTACTAACACACTACGTCAATAACTGCTTAACCACCGCCCCCGCCAGCATGATGCCAAACAGGGGCGGCATGTAGGAAATAGTGCCGTTGACAGCGCGAGCGCGGCCGTGACTGACCTCTTCCGGCGGTAATGGCGGCGCACCGGGCTCATCCGTCCAGACGCACAAAACATCTTTAGCGACCCCGCGTTTACGTAAGCGTTTACGGACAATTCGCGACAGCGCATCCACTTCCGTTTGGCTGATATCGGATACCCGCACGCGCGTAACATCCAACTTGTTGCCGGCCCCCATGCTGGCGGCCACGGGCAAGTTACGTTCGCGTGCAGTAACAATAAGCGCCACTTTACAATTAAGGGAGTCGATGCAATCTATAACGAAATCTACGTCCATCGGTAGTAGCAAGGGAATATTTTCAGGAGTAAGAAAATCCGTTAACACGGTGAGCTGACAAGCCGGGTTGATGTCGCGGATGCGCGCAGCCATGACTTCGCCCTTGAGCTGGCCAACGCTGCTGAGCAAGGCAGGCAGTTGTCGGTTAATGTTGGAGACGGCCACCACATCCATATCAACCAGCGTCAAGCGGCCAACGCCGGCACGCGCCAACATTTCGGCACACCACGAGCCAACGCCACCCAGCCCAGCGAGAAAGACATGTTTGCTGGCGAGTTTTTCCAGCCCCTCGGCACCGATCAGAATTTCGGCACGTTCAAATTGCGGCGCTACTTCGGTCATGCTGCGATTTTATCCTTTAAAAATGGGCAGTAAGCTTACTACCATGCCGGCAAAAACCACCGCACCAAACCAGTTGTTATGCAGAAAGGCTTTAAAACACTGGGCCGGCTCGCGCTGTTTAATCAGGCTGTAGTGGTAAACAGCAATGCCAGCGGCAATCATCAAACTTAGGTAATACGGCCAGGCAAGCTGTAATTGCCAGCCGACCAACGCCAACAATGCCAATGTCATACCGTAGCACAACATGATGGCGGTAATGTCGTAACGACCAAAGGTAATGGCGGAAGTCTTAATACCAATTTTCAAATCATCAGCGCGGTCAACCATGGCATATTCCGTGTCATACGCCACAGCCCAGAAGACGTTGGCGGCCATTAAGAGCCAAGCGATCGACGGGACATCATTCAATTGCGCGGCATAACTCATCGGTATGCCGAAGCCAAACGCAATACCAAGATAAGCCTGCGGAATGGCAAGAAATCGCTTTGTGTAGGGATAACTCGCTGCTAAAAAAACCGCCGCTACTGAGAGTTTTAGCAGCAAGCTATTTTGTAAGGGCAAAATCAGTAGAAAAGCTAACAAGGCGAGGACGCTGGCCAGAATCAGCGCCTCTTTGCCGCTAACGCGCCCTGCGGCAAGCGGTCGATTTTTGGTTCTTGCCACATGCGGATCAATCTTGCGGTCGGCGTAGTCGTTGATGACGCAGCCGGCGGATCGCATCAATATTACCCCTAGCACAAACACCCAGAGCACAAGCAAATCGGGCCGGCCGGCACTGGCTAGCCATAGTCCCCACAGCGTGGGCCAGGCCAGCAACAAAATGCCGATGGGCTTATCAAGCCGCATGAGTTTTTGGTATTCTGTAAGTCGCTCTACGAGGGATAGGTCAGTGGGTTTCATGGTAGGGTAGAAGTGAGTTTCAAGGTAGCAGGCAAAAAAACCTCGCTGACCAAAATCGGTTGATTCTGCAGCGCAAATAAAGAGCGGCGTGCCCAAAGTCGACGCGGAGAATGTTCTAGATGTTGCACTGCATTACGATACAGTAAATGACGCCGATCTAAATGTCGATATTCCAACGCCAGCCGCTGAATGCGCGGATTAGTAAAAAGTGCTGTGCCCAGCGGCCGATTACCTAAGCCGGCCAAGCTCGCCCACGGGCCAACCAGGCCGCGCAATGGAATCACACTATGCGCAAAAATCAACGGTGTTGCTGCATTGAGCAGCAACACTTCGCGAATCATCGCCAAGCGATCGGGCCGTAAATTGAGCGTGTCGCATTCATCGCGATTCGGTTGCCCTAAAGTTTGCTTCAATTTAATCACGCGAAACGCCGGGCAAGCGCGCTGTAAACGCAGCGTGAGCGAGCCACGATCCGTCAGCCAGTGCCGCCACGCCGCCGCTTGCCATGCCGATGTCAGCCATTGATTTGCCATGTTCAGGTGAAAAATACAAAGCATGCATTATCGCCATGAAGCGTTGAACAAGGTATCTTCTCACCTGTGCGGATGATTGAATTTGTTTGTATTTGCATTTTTTCTCTCCTCAGCCCACCCTTGCGAATCCGCGTGCTCAACCTGATAATGCAAAGACAAGATCACATAAGAGATTTGCCATGCCCACGCTCGCCAGTCGCGTTTTCATGAACGGCAACAGTCAGGCTGTACGTATTCCACAGGAATACCGGCTAAATGCTCGGCGTGTTGAAATTTCGCGCACCGAGCAAGGAGACTTACTGATTCACCCCATCCCCACTGATCGTGGCACAGCTCTGCTAGATGCACTAGCCGCCTTTGACGACGATTTTGTAGCGGCGTTAGAAGCCAGCCGCGACGCACAACCTGCCATGCAGGAGCGGGAATCACTTTGAAATATCTACTTGACACAAATACCCTCATTTACCTAATAAAGAACAAGCCACTTGCAGTGGCTGCTCGCATTAATGCGTTGGATGATGAAGCCACACTATCCATGTCGTTCTTCACCTATGCAGAACTACTGAAAGGGGCTGAGCGCAGCACCCGCAAAACAGAGGTGCTAAGCAGGCTGGATCAACTAACGTTACAAGTACCAGTGATCTACGAAACCAGCAGCGCATTGTGCATGCACTACGCGGTCCATTTCACCCGGCTCAAACAACTGGGTACCCCTATCGGAGCCAACGATTTGTGGATCGCCTGCCACGCATTAGAGCAGGAAGCTACGCTGGTAACCAATAATCTGAGCGAATTTGAGCGTGTAATCGGACTGAGATTAGAGAATTGGGTCTAATGTCAGCCATTGATTTGCCATGTTCAGGTGAAAAATACAAAGCATGCATTATCGCCATGAAGCGTTGAACAAGGTATCTTCTCACCTGTGCGGATGATTGATTGTTTCCGCTTTTTTTTCGCTCTGCGCGCTGTTTTATATACAGTTCGTTTTTTTGACCCCGTTTAAGTGATGAAGCGCTATGTTAGAAGCTATTCGTAATCGTGCCCAAGGTTGGATCGCCAAAGTAATTCTTGCCCTATTGATTGTTCCATTTGCCTTATGGGGAGTCGATTCGTATTTTTCCGGCAGCGGCACGGAGCCGCCTGCCGCGAAGGTTGGCGATGTTGAAATCAGCCAGCGTGAGTTTGTTAAAACACTGAAAGAACAGGAAGAGCAACTCGGTGGACAAGTCGAGCCGAAGGCGTTGCGCCAATTAGTGCTGGATCAGCTCATTAACACGCAAGCCCTGTTGCAAGCGGCGAGCAAATCTGGCTTTACCGTGCTTGATCCGCAAATTCAAGCGGTGTTAGCCGGCATCGAAATCTTCCAGGAAAACGGCGTCTTTTCTGACCAGAAGCTGGCTGCATGGCTGTCGGGCCGCGGCATGAGCGAAGGGGAATTGATCGGCATGATTCGGCAGGATTTATTGCTCAAACAGGTGCAGATTGGTTACGGCGAAGGGGCCATTTTTGCGCAACCCAGCGTAACTGGCTTGGCTAACCTGCTTGCGCAACAACGCGAAGTCAATGAATTGGTATTTGATCAAAAATCTTACCTCACCAGCGTCAACATCGACGCACAGACGGTTGAAAACGAATACAAAACCCGGCAAGCTGAATTCTCCACCCCTGCCATGGTGCGCGTGCAATACCTGACATTATCTCAAGCAGGGTTAGCTGCAACAGTGCAAGTCAGTGAAGAACAGGCGCGCAAGTATTACGAAGAAAATCAGAGCCAGTTTAAGGAGCCTGAGCAGCGCCGCGCCAGCCATATTCTGATCAAGCTGGACGCAGCCGCCGACGCAGCGGTCAAGGCGGCAGCCAAAGCGCGGGCGGAAAAGTTATTGGCTGAAGTACGACAAGCCCCGGCCAAATTCGCCGAACTCGCGCGTCAACATTCCGACGACCCCGGCTCGGGAGCCAACGGCGGCGAGTTGGGCACTTTCTCGCGAGACATGATGGTTAAACCCTTTGCTGATGCCGTATGGGGCATGAAACCCGGCGAAATCCAAGGTCTGGTGGAAAGTCAGTTTGGCTTCCATATCATTCGGCTTGATGGCGTGCTGGGCGGTAGCAAAATTGGTTATGAAGTGGTCAAGAACGACATCATCACCGCGCTGAAAGAACAAGAAGGTCAAAAACGTTTTGTCGATGCGGCGGAGCGTTTTAGCAATATGGTTTATGAGCAACCTGAAAGCCTGGCACCTGCCGCCAAGGAATTTGACCTGAAAATTGAAGAAAGCGGCTGGATAGGGCAAGGGAATGCCCAGCCGAGTCTGCTGGCTGACAAACGCTTGCTGGATGCGCTGCTCAGCCCGGATGCGCTGACGAAAAAACAGAATGTGGAAGCCGTCGAAGTGGCCCCTAACACCCTCGTTTCAGCGCGCGTTATTGAGCACCGCCCGGCGGGTGTGCGACCTTTAGCGGAGGTGGCCGAACAAATTCGTATTAGTTTGGCCGCCAGCAATGCCCGCAAAAATGCCATTGAAGCCGGTAAGAAAGCCTTAGCAGCCGCGCTGGCCGGTCAAACGCCGGAAGGGATTTCTGCTTCGCTGACGTTATCACGCATGAAACCCCTAGGAATTCCATCTACTGCGGTGCGTGCCATTTTCAGCGCAAAGGCCAACAAATTGCCCACATGGGTAGGTGTTGAATCGGCAGAAGGTTACCGCGTGTACCGGATCAATAGCGTTGCTGCAAACAGCGCGCCACCCGATCAAGTCACCGCGATTCGGGAGGATATGCGCCGCTTGCTGGCCCAAGAGGAAATGCGTGCCTACCTGGAAAGTGTCAAAGCACGGGCCAAAATCAAGATTGAACCCGGCGCACTGGATCCTAAGTTAGAGTGATGCTTTCCAGACGTCGTCTCGTTGCTTGCGCTACTTAAATATGTGTAGGTCGGGTTAGCGGCCTTATCGCGTAACCCGACGCGGGCGCTAGAAATTGTCGGGTTAGCGTAAGAACAAATTTGCCCTACGGTGTTACCGTGAAACAACCCATTGATTAGTCGGCCCTGGCGGGCTGAAGCCC
>CAYWXO010000099.1:0-11321 GCA_964462255.1 uncultured Thiobacillus sp.
TCGCTGCCGAGCAAGCAGAGGAACCTGCTCGGCGTTTTGATGCCTGGATGATTTCTAACGGTTTGTCGGCCGCGCGTGCCGCCGAAGCTTTGGGCATGACCCGCCGCAGCATCATTAGCTATCGTACCGGCGCACGCCCCGTGCCGACCTACATCAACCTGGCTTGCATTGGCTGGGAGGTGGCTCGCGATGGTGCCCGGCAGCAGCCCCGTGCTCATTGAATGCGATTGTTCAACCACGTTGATCTGAATGTGATCGGCGTGGTCGCAACGGCCGAGGAGATTTCAGTGATTGGGCTCCCCGAGCGTCCACTTCAATTTGATTACCTGCCGCTGCCGCTTTACGATACCAATTCACCGCTTCCTTGTAGTCTTGGCCGCACACTTAATCCGTTCGCTTGGCACAGAAAGGAAATTGAGTTATCTCCCCACATTCGAACCTTCAACACGATCAAAAGCCTCGCCGGTGGTGTAGCAGCAGTTCTTGAGCTGATCGAAACCGATGAGCTAAACGAGGCCGACTGTTCTTGTTACGGGCGAGTCCTAAGCAAACATCAGACGGGGGCATTGATGCGTCTAGCCATTGCCGCATCACAGGTCATTGAGACAGAGTGCGATGATGCTTTTGACTGGGCAGAAGAGACGCGCACCGGCTAACGTGCTGGCTATATCGGTAGATTAGCTGGCGCGAGAAGCGGTTACGCCGCCTGATGGATCTTGGCGTTCGGGAAGTAGTTCTTTTGCATGTAGGCGAGCGATTCTTTCTTGTGCTGCCTTAGCGACTCGATTTCTGAGTTCGTCAGTCGTTCGGAAACCGATGAGGTATTGAGCCTCGCTGGCTGTGAGGGCACCGGGTTCGATGCCAAAGAGCTTGCTGATTTCGTCACCATGCCGGGCCTCCAGTTCTTTAATTGTCTTTGATGCGAGGGCCATCGTACCACCGCGCATCGCATTCACCAAGACCACTAAGCCGGCAACTTCGCCACCATGGCTGCGGATGTGGCTTGCCAGATCAGCTAATGTGCTGCCCATCGTTGTCACATCATCTACTTGCACATAGCGCCTTCCATGTTCAATATCACCGGCAAATTCGGCGCGCGCCAGTAGTCGCTCCATCGCGTTCGCGCCGGTATGGAAGACGCGGTTCGCTTGAGTAATTGTAATATCGACTTCTACGCCAATTTTTGCCGAATAGTGCATTGCCAGTGCGTTCGGGATGTTATTCCGTCCGCTCGCTTTTTCGGTATGCACGGGAACGTAGATCACGTCATCACCAAACACCTTCTTCGCCGCTTCGATGCTTTCCGGTTTCACTAGCGCCTGCACCAGCCGTGCGGCAGCGGCAACATCTCCGGCCTTCGTGGCCTTGTAGTCGGCGTGCGCCTTAAGCGGGTTGTCGTTCTTAAAGTCAGCAACCACCGCGCCACTCGCCTTGTCGAATCCGCTAGTGCGTGTTAGTAAGCCCAAACCGGCGGAATTTGTCCATTTTTTGAAATCGTCAGCGACCCCCATTCGATTCCCGCCAAAGCATTGTCGCTGCCTGAGCCCGGCGGTTCAATCGGCAATTCAGTCCAAGGGCGCAATACCTGACGCAGGCCGCTCGCGGTTATACTGAAATCGACCCGGCAGTCAGCTTGCACCGATTTGTCCGAATCGACCACGGACAAATCATGTCAACTCGCTGACTGCCAGGGTGCAACAATCTGCGGGCGTCGCCGCGATCTGCCGTCCCGGTAGCGCCAGCCGCCGTGGCCAACAGCCTGAGGCGCCCGAACCAAAACAGCAGCAACAACGACCCGCAATCAAACAGGAGACAACCATGCCTTACCCGACCTCAGCCACACGCCTTGCCCGCGCCATAGCCACCACCTGCTCGGCCTTGCTGCCCGGACTCGCCGCCGCGCAGTTCAGTCTGGCGCCGCTGCCCTACGCCGCCGACGCGCTGGAACCGCACATCGACAAGACCACCATGGAAATCCACCATGGCCGGCACCACAACGCCTACGTCAACAACCTGAACGGGCAGATCAAGACTTACCCCGAACTCACCGGCCTGTCGCTGGAAGCCCTCCAGGGGCAGATATCCAAATTCAACATCGCCGTGCGCAACAACGGCGGTGGCCACTACAACCATGACCTGTTCTGGAAGCTGATGGCGCCCGAAGACCAGCGCGGCACTCCGGGCTCGGCCCTGGCGGCAGACATCACGCAAACCTTCGGCTCGCTGGACGACATGAAGAAACGCTTCGACCAGGCGGCGCTCGGCCGCTTCGGCTCCGGCTGGGCCTGGCTCATCGTCACCCCGGAGAAGAAACTCGCCATCACCTCGACGGCGAATCAGGACAATCCGCTGATGGACCTGGCCGACGTACAGCGCGGCACCCCCATCCTCGGCCTCGATGTCTGGGAACACGCCTATTACCTGAAGTACCAGAACAAGCGTGGCGAATACGCCACCCGCTGGTGGAACGTCGTCAACTGGAACGAAGTGACGCGCCGTTACGACGCCGCGATGCGCTGAGCCACGCCGGGCCTCGGGCCCGGCAGCAGACTTGGATTGCGCTTGAGATCACAAGGAGACAGGCACCATGACAAGCGACGACCAAATCCTGATCCACCAAACCATCGACGACTGGGGCCAGGCCTTCTGCACCTAGGACGCCGATCGCCTGATGGCACACTACCAGCCCGACGCGGTGTGCTTCGACGCCATTCCGCCATTCAGCGACAACGTTGAAGGCATGCGCCAGAAGGTGCTCGGCTGCTTCCCCTATTTCCCCGAAGGCTTCGCCATCGAAAAACGCGACCTCACCTCAGCCTGGGCACCGATCTCGCCTACACCCACTTCCTGTGGCGCTTCATCGAGCTGCCGCTGGGTCACCCGGCCGGCCGGCACTGGCTGCGCAGCACAATGGTCTGGCGAAAACAGGCCGATGGCGCCTGGCGCATCGTCCACGACCACTGCTCGGCGCACTTTGATCCGTACATCGAAAAGGCCGTACTCGCCCCGCTAGAGCCCGTCCCGGGCGATGCCCCCCGAGCGCCGCCGACAACCCGGTCGGCTGGTTTGAGTTGTATGTCACCGATATGGCGCGCGCCAAAGCCTTCTACACAGCGCTGTTCGGTTTCGAGTTCAGCCCTCTGGAAAGCGCACCGAACTTAGTGCCTTCCCCATGCAGCCGGCCATATACGGTGCCAGCGGCTCCCTGGCACGCATGCCCGGCATCGAGCCGGGCGGCAACAGCGTCATCGTTTACTTCAGTTGCGCCGACTGCGCCATCCAGGCAGCCCGCACCGCCGACAACAGCGGCAGCGTGATCAAGCTAAAATTCGCCATCAGCCAGAATGGCCACATCGCCCTGATCCGCTACAACGAAGGCAACATGATCGGCCTGCACTCCATGCAATAAGCGCGGGGGGGTCGCCATCTGCCTTGGCACGCCGGCATACAAAGAAGGTCAGGTGGCGTTCGAGTGGTTAAATTCGTCCGATGTAAACCGAACCGATGCTTGGCCAAGTCTGTCTGTTGTTGATAGATGCCCAGAGCAACCCGGGTTTGATCGCTGCAATCAATCTGAAGGAATTGAAGGGTGCCGCCGAACAACCTTTTCCGATATGCCGCTGGAAATTTTGGAAGCCAACCGTGACATCGCTGCTGAACTGGCGGTGCCGGTGCATGCCATGCTGGCGGTCCAGGGCTCTGCGGCATACCCACAGCAGGAATCGAAAAAGGCCATGGCCATTGCCGAGAAGCGGTCCGAAACACACCAACCAACGGGCGAGTCAGGATTCGACGGACTGGCCCCGGATTTTCTGCTATATCTCTGTCACCGCTAGGGAGCACACATGCAATCGAACTGGCTGAAGCACTACCCACCAGGCGTCCCGGCTGAAGTCGAGGTTCACCGTCACGCCAGTCTCATTGCTCTGTTCGAACAGAGCTGTGCCCGCTTTCGTGCCCGGCCGGCGTTCAGCAACCTCGGCGTCAGCCTGAGTTACGACGACATCGACCGCCTTAGCCGCGCCTTTGCCGCCTATCTTCAAGGGCAACTGGGCCTCGCCAAAGGCGAGCGCATCGCCCTCATGCTGCCCAACCTGCTGCAATATCCGGTGGCGCTGTTCGGCGCGCTGCGCGCCGGGCTCACGGTAGTCAACGTCAACCCGCTTTATACCGCCCGCGAGTTGCGCCAGCAACTGGCCGATTCCGGCGCGGTGACCATCATGGTGCTGGAAAACTTCGCGCACACCTTGCAGGAAGCCATCGCCGACACCGCCGTGCGCCACGTCGTCACCACCCAGGTGGGCGACCTGCTACCGCCGCTCAAGCGCGGTCTGGTCAACTTCGTGGTCAAGCACGTCAAGCATATGGTGCCGCCTTGGAACCTGCCCGGCGCCGTAGCCTTCAACGCCGCCCTGCATACCGGCGCACGCCACGCCCTGACCGAGGTGGCGCTGGGCCCCGACGACATCGCCTTCCTGCAATACACCGGCGGCACCACCGGCGTAGCCAAGGGCGCAATACTGAGTCATGGCAATATGGTCGCCAACGTCGAACAGACCTCGGCCTGGATCGGTGGCGCATTCAGGGAAGGCGAGGAGGTGGTAGTCACGCCGCTGCCGCTGTATCACATCTTCGCCCTCACCGCGAACCTGCTCACCTTCGTGAAGTGGGGCGCCAACAACGTCCTGATCACCAATCCGCGCGACATCCCCGGCTTCATCAAGGAACTGAAGAAGACCCGATTCACGGTCATCACCGGAGTCAACACCCTGTACCGCATACTGCTTGATGCGCCCGGGTTCATCAGGGTGAAGGAAGCCAACGGCGACGCCTTGAAGCTAGCCGTGGCGGGCGGCATGTCCCTGCAGGCTGCTGTGGCCGAACGCTGGCAACAGATCTGGGGCGTGCCGCTGATCGAGGGATACGGACTCACCGAAGCCTCGCCCATCGTTTCCGCCAACCCCCTGGACGCAACCGCATTCAGCGGTGCCATCGGCCTGCCCCTGCCCTCCACCGAAATACGGCTGCGCGACGAAGCGGGGCTGAACCCGGCACCCGGCCAGCCGGGCGAACTGTGCGTGCGCGGGCCGCAGGTGATGCGCGGCTACTGGAACATGCCGGAAGAAACCACCGGCGTGCTGGACGCCGAGGGCTGGCTCGCGACCGGCGATGTGGTGACCATGGACGAGCGCGGCTACCTCTATTTCGTTGACCGCAAGACAGACGTGATCGTCGTGTCCGGCTTCAAGGTCTGGCCCGCCGAGGTGGAAGACGTGCTGCTGCACCTTCCCGGCATCAAGGAAGCCGGCGTCGCCGGCGTCCCCGACGAGAAAAGCGGCGAAGCGGTTTGGGCCTGGGTGGTGAAAAGCGATCCCACACTCAGCGCGCAGCAAATCATCGACGCCTGCCACGCCGAGCTTGCCCATTACAAGACGCCGCATCAGGTGATCTTCCGCGACTCGTTACCCAAATCGCCGATCGGCAAGATTCTGCGCCGCAAGCTCAAGGATGAGGCGCTCGGCGCATGAACACGATGCCCCTTGGCGGCCAACCGACCCGTGCGCTGGCCAGGCTGGCACTGCTCCTGCTGCTCGCCCCGCTGTTGGCCGGCTGCGCCCCCGGACGCCATTACCAAGCCGCCCTGGTATTGCAGGACATCGCCGCCGGCAACCGCGACTCGCGCCTGAAACGGACCACGCCCGCCCCCCTGCGCCAGACGGTGACCTACACGGTGGACGGACGCGCGCGCCAGGCCGACCTGTATCTGCCGGCGGCGCTCGAAACCTGCGCGGAAAACTGTCCGCGCGCCGCGCTCATCGCCGTACCCGGCGCGGTACCGCTGGCCAGCGACGACCCCCGCTTCACCGCCTTCGCCACCAGCTTGGCGCGCGCCGGCTTCGCAGTGCTGGCGCCGCAGATGCCGGGCTTCCGGCAACTGCGTGTGCGCCCCGCCGACGTCCGTGAGATCGCCGATGCCTTCGCCTATGCAGCGGGCCGCCCTGAACTTGCTCCCGAGGGCCGCGCCGGCCTGTTTGCCTTCAGTTACGCGGTGGGCCCTGCGGTGCTTGCCGCGCTGGAGCCCGATATCGGCGCGCAGGTGCGCTATCTGGCCGCCCTAGGTGGCTACCACGATCTGCCGCGCACCATGCGTTACTTCACCACCGGCTGGTACCAACATGAAAGCCTCTGGCACTACCTCCAACCGGACGACACCGGCCGCATGGTGCTGGCCTACGCCAGCCTGGACTACCTGCCAGCCGGACGCGACGGCGAATTGTTCAATGCCATGGTAGCGCTGCGCCAGCGCGACCCGGTGGCGGACCTCACCCCGTTCGCCGCGCAACTCAGCCCGGCTGGACAGGCGGTCTACGCCCTGGCGATGAACCCCGACCCGGCGCGTTTTTCGGAATTGCTGGCGGCATTGCCCGAGGCTCTGCGCGCCGATCTGGAACATCTCGACCTCGCCCGCCGCGACCTCGCCCCGCTCAAGGCGCGCCTGCTGCTGGTGCATGGCCGCAACGACAACCTCATCCCCTGGCCGGAGAGCCTGTCCCTGGCCGCTGCGGCACCCGAAGCCGATGCGCGCACGTTCATCATCCATGGCGTGCTGGGCCATGTCGATCTGAGCGTCGCCAACCTGCTGTCCTGGCGCTTCTGGACGCAGGACCTGCCCGACCTGTGGCGCCTGTGGCGGGTGATCGATCTGCTGCTGGCCGAGCGCGAGGCGGCGTCTTGAGCTGGCGCGCCTTGAGCCCGAGGGCTTTGAGACCGGGTGCCTGGCTGCTCCTGGCAGCCGCGGTGCTGACCCTGCTGGCCTTGCTTCTGCCACCCATCGCCCAGCCGCCGGCCTATCACGACTTCGCCGACCGACGCGCCTGCCCGGGGTTGCCCGGTCTGCTGCCCAACTGCCTCGACACCGCCAGCAACGTCCTGTTCGTATTGGCCGGCCTGATCGGCCTGCGTTTCCTGTCCAGCACGGCGGGGCGGCGCGCCTTCCGCGATGCCCGTGAAGAGCTGCCCTACATGGTGTTCTTCCTCGCCGTCATCCTGATCGGTATCGCCTCGGCGTATTACCACCTAGCTCCGGATCACGCCCGGCTGGCCTGGGACCGGGGCGCGATGGCGCTGGCCTTCATGGCCTGGTTCGCGGCGATCCTGGGCGAGCGCTTGGACGTGACGCTCGCCCGGTGCCTGCTGCCGCTGCTGGTCGCCGCCGGGCTGGCCAGCGTGGCCTGGTGGCTCTGGAGCGAGACCCAGGAGCGGGGCGACCTGCGCCCGTATCTGTTGATGCAGGCGGCACCCTTGCTGCTGATTCCGCTGCTGCTGTGGTGCACGGCGCCGCGCTACAGCCGCGCCGGCGACATCCTGGCGATCATCGGCCTGTATGTGTTGGCGCTGCTGCTCGACTACGGCGACCGCGCGGTGTTCTCGGCCAGTCGCGGCGCAATCAGCGGCCATACCCTCAAGCACGCGGTCGCCGCGCTGGCAGCGTATGGCGTGGTACGGCATCTGCGCCTGCGGCGGGCTGTGTGAACGACACACGGCGCACCGACCGACCCGCCGATGCACGGCGACTGCTGGAGATCGTGCGCGCGCTGGCGTGCGAGTTGCGGCCAGGCGCGGAGGGCATCGAGCGCCTTGGATTGGAACACGCGCTGGAGCGGGACTTCGGACTCGACAGTCTGGCGCGGGTGGAACTGCTGACGCGCATCGAGCACGAACTCGGCGTCAGGCTGGCCGAAACGGCTTTCGCCGAGGCCGAGACGCCACGCGATCTGCTGCGTCTGATGGCGGGCGCAGCCGGCAGCGAGCCGGTGGTCTCGGTGCACTCAACAGAGGCGGAAACCCGTGGCATCGAGACGCCGCCGGCAGACATCGTCACCCTGACCGGTTTGCTCGATTGGCATGCCGCGCACCATGGCGAGCGGGTACACATCACGTTGTATGGCGAGGATGAACGCGGCGTGGATATCTCCTATCGCGACCTGCAGGCCGAGGCCCGGACGCTCGCCGCCGGCCTGCTGGCGCAGGATCTGAGCGCGGGCCAGCGGGTGGCCATCATGCTGCCTACCGGGCGTGAGTTTTTCGTCGCCTTCTATGGCGCCCTCTATGCCGGTTGCGTGCCGGTACCGCTGTATCCGCCGGCGCGCCCGTCCCAGTTGGAGGATCACATGGGGCGCATCGCCGGCATCGTCGCCAACGCCGAGGCCGCCCTGTTCATCACCGACCCACGGGCCCGACTCCTCGGCCATCTGCTGCGCGCCCAGTGCGCCTCGCTGCGGGGCGTAGCGACGGTGGCGGAACGGTCGCGGCCCGTTTCCGCTTCGCCGCCTTCCCTGCCAACCGCCGCCGCGCGGGACATCGCCTTTCTGCAATACACCTCGGGCAGCACCGGCAACCCCAAGGGCGTGGTACTGACCCACGCCAACCTGATCGCCAACCTGCGCGCCATGGAACAGGCCTCGGGAGTCACCTCGAAGGACGTCTTTGTCTCCTGGCTGCCCCTCTACCACGACATGGGCCTGATCGGTGCCTGTATGGGCAGTCTCGCGATCGGCTTCCATCTGGTGCTGATGTCGCCCCTGGCCTTCCTGGCTCGCCCCGGGCGCTGGTTGTGGGCCATTCACCAGCACCGCGCCAGCGTCTCGGCGGCCCCCAACTTCGCTTATGAACTATGCGTCAACAAGCTTGACGACCGTGACTTGGTCGGCCTGGATCTGAGCTGTTGGCGGCTGGCCTACAACGGTGCCGAGCCGGTCAGCCCGGATACCCTTGAGCGTTTCGCAACGCGCTTCAGCGCTTACGGTTTCCACCCCGCCGCCATGACCCCGGTGTACGGCCTGGCGGAATCGTCCGTGGGCCTGGCCTTTCCTGCCATCGGGCGCGGGCCGCTGATCGACCGCGTCGAGCGCGCCGCGCTCGTGACCTGCGGCATCGCCCGGGTCGCCACAGCGGAGGACGCCCACCCCTTGCGCATCGTTTGCTGCGGCCGGGCGCTACCCGGCCATGCCATCCGCGTGATTGACGCCAACGGCCGTGAAGTGCCGGAACGTGTCCAGGGACGTGTCCAGTTCCGCGGCCCCTCGGCGACCGGCGGCTATTTCCGCAATCCCGAGGCGACCCGGCGTCTGATCGATGGGGACTGGCTGAACAGTGGCGACCTGGGCTACCTGGCGGCCGGTGAGCTGTATCTCAGCGGGCGCGAGAAGGACATCATCATCCGGGGAGGCCACAACATCTACCCCCAGGAACTGGAGGAAAGGGTCAGCCAGGTGCCGGGGATTCGCCGGGGTGGCGTGGTGGTTTTTCCGGCCAGCGACGCGCGCGCCGGTACGGAGCGCTTGGTGGTACTGGCGGAGACCCGCGAGAAAAGCCTTGAGGCGCGCGACCGCATCATCGCCGAGATCAACCGCTTGGCCGTCGATCTGCTCGGCCTGCCGGCCGACGACATCGTCCTGGCGCCGCCGCGCGCGGTGCTCAAGACCTCCAGCGGCAAGGTACGCCGTGCCGCCTGCCGCGAACGTTACGAGCGCGGTGAAGCAGCTAACGTGCCGACGCGCCGCGCGCCCTGGCGCCAGGCGCTGCGCCTGGCCGGCAGCGGCATTCAGGCAAGCTTGAGGCGGCTGCTCGGCGCCGCCGCCGGTTGGGTCTGGAGCGTCTGGGCCTGGACGATGTTCGCCGGCGCTGTGGTCGTGTTCTGGCCGCTGATCGTGGCGGCGCCCACACTCGCGCTACGCCGCCGCATTGCCCGCGCAGGTGCCCGCCTGAGCCTGACGCTCACCGGCCTGTGGCCGCGCGTCGAGGGTCTGCACCAACTGCAAGGCCGGGATGCGCTGATTCTGGTGGCCAACCATGCCAGCTACCTGGATGCGCTGATTCTCACTGCTGTGCTGCCGCCGAGTTTCGCCTATGTAGCCAAGCAGGAGTTGCTGCAGAGCCCCTTCGCGGGCATCCCCCTGGATCGCCTGGGCGCTGCCTTTGTCGCCCGCTTCGACACCGCGCGCGGCACTGAGGACACCCGCGCACTGGAGGCGCGTGCCAGACGCGGCGACGGTCTAATCTTGTTTGCCGAAGGCACCTTCCGCGTCCAGCCCGGGCTGCTGCCGTTCCGCATGGGCGCTTTCCTCGCCGCCGCCCGCGCTGGCGTCGCAGTGGTCCCGGTCAGTCTGACCGGCACACGCGCCCTGCTGCCCGGCGACACCTGGCGTCCGCGTTACAGCCGTATCAAGGTCTGTCTGGACGCACCGATCGAAGCCGAGGGCACCGACTGGTCGGCCGCCCTGAAGCTGCGCGATGCGGTGCGCGACCGCGTCCTGGCGCATCTGGACGAGACCAATGCGGCACTCTGATCGGAACGCGGCTGCGCCGCTGGTACCAGACTTGCAGCAGGCCGCATAACAACGGATGCGCACCATGCTGACCAGTCTGTTGACCACTCTCGGCCTGGCCTATGTGGGCTTTGCCGGGCTGCTGTTCCTGTTCCAGGAGCGGCTGGCCTATTACCCGGAGATCGGTCGCGAGATGCACAGTTCACCGCGCGAGCACGGCATGGATTACCAAGCATTGACCCTCAACACCGCTGATGAAGAGCGGCTGGACGCCTGGTTCGTGCCGGCGCCGCAGGCGCAAGGCGTCGTGCTCTTCCTGCATGGCAACGCCGGCAACCTCTCGCAACGCTTGGACAGCATCGCCATGTTCCATCGCCTCGGCTACGCCGTGCTGATCTTCGACTATCGCGGCTACGGGCGCAGCAGCGGCAAACCCTCGGAGGCCGGGCTGCATCTGGATGCCGAGACCGCCTGGGCGTATCTGACCGAGGTGCGCGGCATAGCTCCCGACGATATTGTCCTGTTCGGAGAATCACTGGGCGGCGCCCTGGCAGCGCATCTTGCAGCCCGGCAGCGGCCTGGCGCGCTGGTACTAGCGTCAGCGTTTACCTCGGTGCCGGATCTCGCCGCCGACCTCTACCCCTGGCTGCCGGCGCGCTGGCTGGCACGCCTACGCTACGACACGCGCGCGGCGCTGGCCCGGGTGGATTGTCCAGTGCTGGTGGCACACAGTCCGGACGACGAGATCATTCCCTACCACCACGGGCAGGAACTTTATGCGGCGGCATCAGAACCCAAGATGTTCCTGGCACTCGCGGGCGGGCACAACGACGGCTTCATCTTCATGCGCGATGATTGGGTCAAAGCGCTGGCGGGTTTCCTGCGTCAGTAGCATGTACGAAGGTGAACAGACTCTGCTCAACGAACTCAAGCTGCTGGCGGCACAAACCCGGCGCGGCCATCCTACGAGCCGCTGCGGATCAGTCTCGAAAA
>CAYWXO010000099.1:11331-12173 GCA_964462255.1 uncultured Thiobacillus sp.
CAGGTAGTCGAAGGCCGACAGGCTGGCCTTGGCGCCTTCACTCATGGCAATGATGATCTGTTTGTAGGGCACCGTGGTGCAGTCGCCGGCGGCCAGAATGCCGGGGACGTTGGTCTGGCCCTTGGCGTCGATCTCAATCTTGCCGAAGCGCGACAGGTTGACGGTGCCTTTTAGCCAGTCGGTGTTGGGCAACAAGCCGATCTGCACGAACACTCCTTCCAGGGGATGTAAGCCCAAACCGGCGGAATTTGTCCATTTTTTGAAATCGTCAGCTACCCCCATTCGATTCCCGCCAAAACAGCCTCCAAATCAATAGGATTGCGCTTGTCTCTGAAGGCGTAGTGCCCAAGGAAGTGCAGGTCCTGACAGCAGCATCGAGTTGTAGGCAATCACCACATTGGCGATCAGCCGCCCGCACTGGTTGCTGATGTTCACGTCTAGGTCGGTACGCCCGGTGAGTTCTTTTTGCCGTTAACTTGGGAGATGGTGGAGCGCAGCTGGTGATAAGACTCGATGCGGTTTTCCGAACGGTGGACATCACGCTGCAATTGAGGGTCGCGCAAGTAGCGCAGCGTGTAGATGGTGCGGATCAGCTTGTCATACTCAAAAAGGGCCTTGCGCGTGCGGTGGTGCCCGGACAGGGTGCAGATTTTTCGTACCAGCACACTTTGGCTCATTTCCTTGAGCCCCAAGGTGGCGGCAATGTGATCCAAGTTGGATTTTTCAGCAGCAATCAGATGGCGTCAAGGTGAGGCGTTTTTGGCGTTCCAAGCCCATCTGGCGATAACGAAAGCTTTTGGCATCTTGTTTGAGTGCGGCCAAATCGGACAGGGTGTTCTCGC
>CAYWXO010000100.1:0-12125 GCA_964462255.1 uncultured Thiobacillus sp.
GACATCATGGGCGAAATCAGCGCCGCCAGCACCGAACAAAGTCAAGGTATTCAGCAGGTTAACCAGGCCATCATGCAGATGGATGAAACGACACAACAGAATGCAGCGTTGGTTGAAGAGGCCGCTGCCGCTGCCGAGTCGTTGCAGGATCAAGCCGCCAGTTTGAGTCAATCGGTCTCTGTGTTCCAGCTTGAATCAGGCCGCGCCCATCCTAAGTTGATTTCCTCATTACCCGCGTCCACTCCGCGGGCAAGACCCGCATTACCTGCGCCAGCGCGTACGCAGCGCAAAGTTGTGCAACCGCGTGTGCGCAATGAATCGGCGGATGAGTGGGAAGAGTTCTGAGAATCTGAGGATATTAGCGCCTGCTAGCGGCGCTTGTTTAAGTCATTCACTAACAGGAATCGCATCATGCGCAAGAATCTCCCTATCACCGGCAAAGAATACCTCTTGCCAGATGGTGTTCAGATCGTATCTCGTACCGACCTTAAGGGGCTGATTACTTTCGTCAACCCTGAATTTATTGAAACCAGTGGTTTTACTGAAGATGAGTTGATTGGTGCACCGCATAACATTTTGCGGCATCCCGATATGCCAGCCGCAGCGTTTGCCGACTTGTGGGAGAAGATGAAAGCCGGTAAACCCTGGACCGGCATGGTGAAGAATCGACGCAAAAACGGCGACCATTATTGGGTCGAGGCAAATATCACGCCGGAAAAAAAAGACGGCCGCGTTACCCATTATTTATCAGTGCGGCGTAAGCCTACGCGCCAGCAAATTGATGCAGCAGAGGCCCTGTATCGTGACATCAACGCGGGCAAGGCAACCCTCACAGATAACAGCCTACGTTGCCGAATTAAGCGAATGTCCTTGGCCAGCAAAATTGCCGCCACTAGCACGCTGATTATCATGCTGTGTTTAAGCGCGATGACCTTGTTTACCCATGCGAAATCGAAAGCGACGCTGAATCAGGTCATGCTATCTAATTTGCAAATGCAGAATAAATTAGTATTAGGCATGGTAGAAGCCTACAACCGCAGCCTGGAAAAGGCAGCCACCCAGTTATCTACCCTTTTCAATGCAGAATTCGCTGGTAGTTTCGTTTTGAACGAAGCGCAATCCGTTGAGGTCGGCGGCAAGGTAACGCCATTACTGAAGCATGATGGCGTGACGTTAAATGGCAACTTTACCGCGGTAGATCAATTCACCGCGCGATCAGGCGGCGCAGTAGCGACTATTTTTGCGCGTCAGGGCGATGATTTTATCCGCGTGACCACTTCACTTAAAAAGCAGGATGGCAGCCGCGCAGTCGGCACCGCGTTGGATCGTGACCATCCAGCCTACGCAAAACTAATCACGGGACAGCCTTATTTGGGCAAGGCCAATTTGTTTGGCAAAGAATACATGACACGTTACCAGCCGATCAGTGATGCAAAGGGTCAAGTAATTGCAGTATTTTTCCTCGGCCTTGATTTCAATGAACAATATCTTGCTTTGAAGGCGCAATTGAAAGACATCAAAGTTGGCGAGACAGGATATGTGTATGTGCTTGATTCCGGTAAGAAAAATAGTGGCACGCTAATTATTCATCCCGCCAAGGAAGGTGCCAATATTCTCACCGCGAAGGATGCCAGCGGCCATGAATTCATTAAGGAAATGCTGGATAAAAAACAAGGCGTTATCCGTTACCCTTGGCTCAACAAGGAATTGGGTGAAACCAGTGCACGCGAGAAGATCGTGGTCTACGGCGAGTTCCCCGCTTGGAATTGGGTGGTAGGTAGTGGCAGTTATGTGGAAGAGTTCACTGCAGAAAGTACGCATATTGGTTGGCTCATTGCCCTTTCCGGCCTCATTACCATCATTATCCTGGCCACCTTCCTGTTTTTCTTGTCAAAACGCATGCTGGCCAATCCGCTCTACGTGGTGATTGAACACATGGAAGAAATTGCGTTGGGCAACTACTACAAAACGATACCGGCTGAACACAAGGATGAAATTGGCCAGGTATTTACTGCCTTGAAAGCCATGCAAACCAAGCTCGGCTTCTCCGTTGCAGAAGCGAACCGCGTCGCACAAATCAGCTTGCGCATCAAAACGGCCCTGGATAACTCAACGGTGGCCATGACGGTTTCCGATGCGGACGGACGTCTGGTTCACATGACGCCGAGTGCGCGCAGCCTGTTGCAAGAGTTGAGTCCGTCGGGCATGAATCTGGATAGCCTGCTGGGTGGCAAGGTTTCTTCCCTGTTAAGCGAAGCAGCCGCCATTGCCGGATTTAATCAGGCCATGCAATCAAATGCGCAGACGGACATTGAAACCCATAGCCACCATTTGCGCTTAATTGCGCGCCCAATCATGGATACGTCCGGCAAGCAATTAGGCCATGTCATGCAGTGGACCGATCGTACCGCGGAAGTTGCGGTCGAGCGCGAGGTGGCAAACCTGGTGCAATCAGCCGCAGCGGGCGACTTCTCGCTCCGCCTGAATCCGGCCGGCAAGACGGGTTTCTTCCTGCAATTGGCCGAAGGCATCAACAAACTGGTGGAAACTTCCGAGCGTGGCTTGACCGATGTTGCACGCGTGTTAAAAGCGCTGTCACAAGGCGATCTAACCCAGCATATTGATGGTCAATACGAGGGTTTGTTTGGCCAGTTACAGAATGACACCAATTCCACCTCGGCACGCTTATCGGAGATCGTCACGCAGATTCGCGAGGCGACCGATGCCATCAATACCGCATCGCGTGAAATTGCTTCGGGTAACACCGATCTATCTAGCCGCACAGAAAGCCAGGCTGCCAGCCTGGAGCAAACAGCGAGCTCCATAGATCAGTTCACCAGCACCGTGAAACAGAATGCCGATAACGCACGCCAAGCCAATCAATTGGCCAAGGGCGCTTCGCAAATCGCTGTGCAAGGCGGCGAGGTGGTAAGCCAGGTGGTGCATACAATGGGCGCGATTGCGGAGTCTTCGCGCAAGATTGCCGACATTATCAGCGTGATCGACGGCATCGCTTTCCAGACCAATATCCTCGCCCTAAATGCGGCGGTTGAAGCTGCTCGCGCCGGCGAGCAAGGCCGTGGCTTTGCCGTGGTGGCAGGCGAAGTCAGAAGTCTGGCGCAAAGAAGTGCAGCGGCGGCGAAGGAGATTAAGGGTTTGATCAGCGATTCAACCGATAAGGTGACCGATGGCTACAAACTGGTTGAACAGGCCGGCGGCACAATGGGTGAAGTGGTGGATGCGGTGAAACGGGTGACCGACATCATGGGGGAAATTAGCGCCGCCAGTACCGAACAAAGCCAGGGTATTCAGCAGGTTAATCAGGCCATTTCACAAATGGATGAAACCACGCAACAAAATGCTGCCTTGGTGGAAGAAGCCGCGGCGGCAGCAGAGTCCTTGCAGGATCAGGCAAGCAGTTTGAGTGAAGCAGTGGCGGTATTCCGCACATCAGGCCATCAGATGTCGGTGGCTAGACACCGCTTACGCTAATGGTGTTTGTGTGCGGCATATTTCTTTAGCTGCATTTTGCCGTGCAACACGCGGTCAGTGAACTCATTTTAAGACGCGATTTCTGGAGCTAAACCATGCGCATCAACATGCCTAATACCGGGCAGGAGTATATTCTGCCTGATGGGATGCAAATTGTTTCAAGTACAAACTTGAAAGGCATCATTACTCACGTCAATCCCGACTTTGTTGAAAGCAGCGGCTATTCGGAAGAAGAATTGATGGGGTCGCCGCATAACTTGCTGCGTCATCCTGATATGCCGGCCGCCGCCTTCCAGGATCTCTGGGACACCGTTAAGGCCGGCAAGCCGTGGTCTGGCTTGGTTAAAAACCGCCGTAAAAACGGCGATCATTACTGGGTAGAAGCCAACGTATCACCATTACGCGTCGACGGCGACGTGGTCGGTTATATTTCAGTACGGCGTCGACCGGAACGGGATGAGATTCGGGCAGCGGAAGCGCTATACGAACTTATGCGCCAAGGTAAGCAAGTGAAAGGCCCGCTGCAACGTCTGCTGGATGGAATAGGCAATTTATCGATTCGCGCGGCGTTGCCCGGCGGCCTGATGATTATTTCCCTGTTGTTTATGGCAGCAACACTGCAAGCATTTATCGGCATGCAAAATGCAGTGGATTTACTCAAACGCTATACCGAAGATATTCAAGTTCAGCTAACCGCCTTCGAAGGAATGCACACGGAAGGCTTGCAGATGGCGGCGGCGATGCGCTTTGTTATTCTGGATGCGACCGATAAACAAGCACGCGACAATATTTCAAAAGCGCAGGCTAAATTTGCTGACTATATCGCCACTGCGCGACGTTTGACCAAGCAAGAGTCTGACAAGAAACTCCTAGATGAAATTGCGCGTGAGCGAAATAGACATGGCGAAATTCAGGCTCGGCTGCTAGGCATTATTGATGCCGGTGATGCCGTGACGGCGCTGACGGTTTACAAGGCAGAAGACAACAAGCTTTGGCGCAGTTATAAAGACCTTATCCTAGCAGGCATCAAGCAGGTTGAACACCATGCCATGCTAGAGAGAGAGGCCTTAACTCAGCAAATTGCGGCCGCTAAAGTTAAGGTTTTACTCCTCGCTGTATTAGCTGCCTTGGTTGCCTTGATTTTGGGCGTCTGGATCGTTCGCAAAATTAGTTTGCCCGTTAGAGAGGCGCAAGGCCATTTGGAGATGATTGCGGAAGGCAATTACAACACGCGCATTCGGCCGCGCCATCAAGATGAAATCGGTGAAATGATGGTGGCGTTAAAGTCTATGCAAGCGCGTTTGGATTACGACTTACAAGAAACTCGTCGAGTGGCTAATGAAAATCTGCGCGTCAAAATCGCTTTGGATAATGTTTCATCCGGCGTGATGATGGCGGATACGCAGCGTCGTATTGTTTATGCCAACAAGGCCGTCGTAAGCATGTTTAAGAGTGCGGAGCAGGATATTCGTAAGCAATTACCGCATTTCAATGCCAATAATTTGCTGGGCACCAATATTGATAGCTTCCATAAGAACCCGAGTCATCAGGCCAATTTGCTGGCCACCTTCAACAGCACCTATCGCAGTGCGCTCAATATCGGCGTCCGCAGTATGACGGTGGTTGCCAATCCGGTGATCAATGAAAATGGTGAGCGCCTAGGTGCAGTAGTTGAATGGCGTGACCGGACTGAAGAAGTCGCGGTTGAACAGGAGGTGGCCGACCTGGTAAACGCGGCAGCGGCGGGTGATTTTTCGCATCGTCTTAACCCCGCCGGCAAAGATGGCTTCTTCCTGCAATTGGTGGAAGGCATCAATAAATTGGTGGAAACCTCGGAACGCGGCATGACCGATGTCGCCCGGGTGTTAAAGGCGCTGTCGCAGGGAGATTTAGGGCAACGTATTGAGGGTGATTACGAGGGGTTGTTTGGTCAATTGCAAAACGATACCAATGTCACCTCAGAACGCTTGTCGGAAATTGTGACGCAGATTCGTGAGGCAACCGATGCCATAAGCACGGCATCGCGTGAGATTGCTTCCGGCAATACCGATTTGTCCAGCCGCACAGAGAGCCAGGCGGCCAGCTTGGAACAAACCGCAAGTTCGATGGATGAGTTCACCAGCACCGTAAAACAGAACGCGGACAATGCGCGACAAGCCAATCAACTGGCTAAGGGTGCATCTGAGGTTGCGGTGAGAGGTGGCACGGTGGTGGGCCAGGTGGTGCATACCATGGGAGCCATTGCTGAATCTTCCCGCAAGATTGCCGACATCATCAGCGTGATTGATGGCATCGCCTTCCAAACTAATATTCTGGCATTGAATGCCGCGGTAGAAGCGGCGCGTGCAGGTGAACAAGGCCGTGGTTTTGCGGTGGTGGCAGGCGAAGTGCGCAGTTTGGCGCAACGCAGTGCGGCGGCAGCGAAGGAAATTAAAGGCTTGATCGGCGATTCAACCGATAAGGTCACCGAAGGTTATCGCCTAGTGGAGCAGGCCGGTGGCACCATGGGTGAAGTGGTGGATGCGGTGAAACGGGTGACCGATATCATGGCTGACATCAGCGCCGCCAGCACCGAACAGAGCCAAGGTATCGAGCAAGTTAATCAAGCTATTACGCAAATGGACGAGACCACCCAACAGAATGCGGCACTGGTTGAACAAGCCGCCGCCGCCGCCGAGTCCTTGCAGGATCAAGCGGCCAGTTTGAGTGATGCGGTGGCCGTGTTTATCCTTGCTGCGAGTGGGTCACGCGTACAGCGTGGGCAACGCCTGGGACGGTCCGTGCCGCCACCTGCGCATACACCGCAAGCGGCCAAATCCCTGCCCGGCCCTGTTCGCGCTATGCAGCGTAAGGCAGCGCAAGCAAAAACACCTAATGAAGACGAGTGGGAAGAGTTTTGAATTTTGCTAACTTAATGTCGATCTGGAATTTAAATGGCTGAATCTGCAGCACCTAGACGTGAATTTCCTTTTTCAAATCGAGACTTTGAAGAAGTCCGCAAAATGATTTATGACCATGCCGGCATCGCGCTAAACGATGCCAAGGAAGACATGGTTTATAGCCGTTTGGCGCGCCGCTTGCGCGCAACCGGCAAGCGGACTTTCCCTGAATATTTAGCGTTGATTCGCTCCGGTGATGAAGCCGAATGGGAGGCGTTTGTTAATTCACTCACCACCAATCTGACCGATTTTTTCCGCGAAGCGCACCATTTCCATATTTTGAAGGACTTCCTGAAAAATCGCCGCGATCGACCCATCACCATCTGGAGCTCTGCCTCCAGCACCGGGGAAGAGCCTTATTCTATTGCCATGACTGCATGCGATGTATTGGGCGCGAACGCCCCCGTGCAGATTTTGGCTTCAGACCTGGATACCAATGTACTGAAAAAGGCCGAGGAAGGCACTTACTCCATTGAACGAATCAGCAAGCTCAGCGCAGAGCAGCAGCGCCTGTATTTCCTGAAAGGGACGGGCGAAAATGCCGGCATGGCGCGGGCAAAACCTGGGTTGCGCGCGATGTTGAAGTGCTTTCGCTTAAATCTGTTGGATGCGGTCTGGTCCATCCGGCAGCCGGTGGACGCTATTTTTTGCCGTAACGTGATGATTTATTTCGATAAACCCACCCAATACACCATCCTGAAGCGAATGAAGCCGCTGCTGAAACCGGATGGACTCTTGTTCGTTGGGCATTCCGAAGCGCTATACCATGCGACTGATCTGTTCAAATTACGCGGCCAGACGGTCTATCAGCATGCAGAATTGGATGGCGCAAGTCGCGCGGAATCGGCGCCGCGCTTGCGGGGTAAGGGAGGATAAGTGACCTTCCATTCTTACGAGGAAATCTTAGCGCCTAATCATTATTTCGACCGTAATTTCAATATTGATGCGGCGAAAATATTGCCAGGTGAATACTACGTTTCTGCGCGCGACATGCTCTTGGTGACTGTGCTGGGTTCCTGTGTGGCAGCGTGTATCCGCGACCCCATCCTGGGAATTGGCGGCATGAATCATTTTATGCTGCCGGAAGGTGGCGGCGATCAACGCAATTTATTGTCTAATTCTGCCCGTTACGGCGGCTACGCTATGGAAGTCCTGATTAATCAATTGGTTAAATTGGGGGCTAATCGTAACCGCTTGGAAGCCAAGGTTTTTGGGGGTGCCGCTGTATTGCGTGCTTTTACTACGGTGCAGGTTGGCGAGATGAACAGCCAATTTGTGCTCGAATATTTACGCACGGAAAATATCCGTGTTGTGGCTGAAGATCTGCTGGATATTTATCCGCGAAAAGTTTATTTTTTCCCGGCGACAGGCCGGGTGATGGTACGTAAACTGAAAGCGGTTCATAATAATACCATCCTTGAACGTGAAATAACTTACGGCCAACGACTCAAAAATGAGCCATTGACTGGTGAAGTGGAGCTTTTTACATGAGCGTAACCTCAGACCCCGCTGCAACAAATAGCAAAATCAAAGTCCTCATCATCGACGATTCGGCATTAATCCGTGGCGTTATGAAGGAGATTATTAATAGTCAGCCCGATATGACGGTAGTTGGCCAGGCACCTGATCCCTTCAGTGCGCGCGATATGATCAAGCAATTTAATCCCGATGTGCTGACCCTGGATGTCGAAATGCCGCGCATGAACGGGCTTGAATTTCTGGAAAAATTGATGCGCTTGCGGCCAATGCCGGTGGTCATGGTTTCCACCCTGACCGAGAAAGGTAATGAGGTCACGCTAAAAGCACTCGAATTAGGGGCGGTTGATTTCATTACCAAACCGCGTGTTGGCGTCATGGAGGGCATGAATGACTTAGTACAGGAAATCAGCGACAAGATTCGGGCGGCTGCCCGCGCACGCATCCGGCGACATGCCATGGGCAGCGTGCCACTCAGTACGCCGCAACCGATAGCGGGGAATTTCTTAAGTACCACTGAAAAGTTGATTTTCGTCGGCTCTTCCACCGGCGGCACCGAAGCGCTAAAAGAATTTCTCTGCCGTATGCCCTCTACGTCACCGGCTATTCTATGCGCACAACACATGCCGGAATCCTTCACCAATTCTTTCGCGCAACGCTTAAATACACTCTCCGCCATGAGCATCAAAGAAGCCGAGCATAACGAACGTATCGTGCCGGGGCATGTGTATATCGCGCCGGGGCACTCGCATCTGCTGGTAAAGAAAAGCGGTGCTTATTACTACACCGAATTATCGAAAGCAGAACCCGTCAATCGTCACCGTCCTTCCGTCGATGTGCTGTTCAATAGTGCGGCGGCTGTCGCAGGTCAAAATGCCCTAGGCATCATCATGACTGGCATGGGCAAAGACGGCGCACAAGGCTTGCTGGCCATGCGCCAAGCCAAAGCACACACCATCGCGCAGGATGAAGCGTCTTGTGTCGTCTTCGGCATGCCGAAAGCCGCAATTGATTTGGGTGCCGCGGTTGAGGTGTCACCGTTGATCGACATTGCTGCACGCGTATTGGATCGGCTCGGGAAAAAGCGCTGAGGGAAAAATTAACCGTAAGCAGCTTCTCGGCGATGCCGAGTGGCGGAATTTCAGCCAAACCGCCATCGCCATCCTCTCCCACGATAATAAAGACTTCATTTCCCTCACCGACATGGCAAAGAAATTCGGTGATGACGTGCTGATCTACAGTTGGATGCGGAATCGCAATACCCTCGAATTCATCGGGATTTGGGAAAAGATCCACAACCCCGGTTTTAAAGGTCTCGAATTCGAGACCTTTAAAAATCAGGCCGGCCTCAACAGTTTTTCGCTTACGCCCCGCAAATGGATCGAAGCGACAGGGGCCATCGGGTTCGAATCACGGGCCGGGCGCTACGGCGGCGGCACTTACGCCCACAAGGACATCGCCTTTGAATTCGGCTCATGGCTCAGCCCGGAGTTCAAGCTTTACCTCATCAAGGAATTCCAGCGCCTCAAGGACGAGGAAAACGACCGACTCAAGCTGGAGTGGAGCCTCCAGCGCACCCTCGCCAAGATCAACTACCGCATCCACACGGACGCGATCAGAGAAACGCTCATTCCCGCCGCCGTCACGAAGACAAGGCCAACTGCCCTGATGCAAGATTATGCCCCCTACCTCGTCAAGCGTACCGGCGGGCGCGACATCTCGGGACTCACTGCGACAGAGCGGGAGATCAAACCCTTCCGGTTGCCCCGAAGGGGCCAACTGTTACAGCCCGGGGCAGCGCCCCGGGTATTCGATCCAGCAATTCCAAGCCCTGAAAGGGCGGCCTGACCCATGCCGCAATCGCTCGCCAACAATCTGGTTCACCTTGTCTTCTCGACCAAACATCGGGAGCCGTGGTTGATCGATGCCGTTCGTCCGGAACTGCACGCTTACCTAAGCACAGTCTTTAAAAACCTGAAATGCCCTGTCCTGATTCTTAATTCTGTGGAAGATCACGTTCACATTCTCTTTTCCCTCCGCCGCACCGTCGCTCTCGCCACCGTTGTGGAAGATGCCAAAAAATCGTCCTCCAAATGGATCAAAACCCTGTCTGCCGATTTGTTGTCATTCGCTTGGCAGGGGGGATATGGCGCGTTTTCCGTCAGCGAATCCAATGTAGCAACGGTCAGGCAATACATTGCCCGTCAGGCGGAACATCACAAGAAAATCTCGTTTCAGGATGAACTCCGAGCTTTTCTTAAAAAACATGAATTGGAATTCGATGAACGCTATCTTTGGGATTAGACCGCCCCTTCAGGCCTTGAATAAACGGGGGCCGCCATCACCCAAGGCGTTGCCCTGGGCTATAACAGTGCGCGCCGTTGGCGCTTTCAGGCATGTACGGAAGGCATGTGAGCCGTAAGATGCAAACCACCGCCATGACGGAAGAGGCAACGCCCGCGCTGGTGCCGAAGCTGCGGTTTCCGGAGTTTCGGGGGGCGACTTTGCGAAGCGTGTTGCTCGGTGACGTGACGGAAGAAGGTAGGAGCCGCAACGGCAACAAGCATTCAGTCGCTTCGGTGATGGGCGTGACCAAGGCCGACGGTATCGTTCCGATGGAAGCGCGGCTTATCGCGGCGGACATTGCGCGCTACAAACTCGTCGAGAACGATTGGTTCGCCTACAACCCGATGAGGCTCAACATTGGCTCTATCGCTCGGTGGAAGGGTGAACGCGAGATACTGGTCAGTCCCGACTATGTCGTCTTCAAGTGCATCACAAATGGTGGATCGGGCATAGCTCCCGGTTATCTCGATCACTTCCGGCAGACGAAAGTTTGGGAAGAATTCGTAACGGAAGGCGGCGATGGCAGCGTGCGCGTCCGCATCTATTACAAAGACATCGCCCGCGTTGAACTTGCTCTTCCGTCTCTCCCAGAACAACAAAAAATCGCCGAGATCCTGAGCTCCGTGGACGAGCTGATTGCCGCCCAAGCCCGAAAACTGGACGCGCTCAAGACCCATAAAAAAGGGCTGATGCAGCAGCTTTTCCCCTCCCCGGAAGAGGTTGAAGCATGAGCGACCTGATCCTCTCCACCACGGAAGACGGCCGGAGCCAAATCAAGCTCCGCACGGAGAATCAGACCGTTTGGCTGACGCAGATTGAGATGGCGGAACTCTTCGATACCACGAAGCAGAATATTTCCCTGCACCTGAAGAACCTCTTCGAGGATGGGGAGCTGGATGCGGCCGCAACTGTCAAGCAATCCTTGACAGTTCAAACCAAGTTAAACCAGACGGCAACTACCGGGAAATACTCGATAGTTCAAATGCGCGCCATCCAGCGGTGTGAAGTCTCTGGCATCGCGATTGGAAAAACCGGGAGTGCAACAGGATGACGGACGCCACTTCATCGCAGTTTGTGATCTACCAAAGTGAGGACGGGCAAATCAAGCTGGATGTGCGTTTTGTAGACGAAACCGTCTGGCTGACCCAGCAGCAGTTGGCCGAGTTGTTTCAGACCTCACGCACCAATGTGGTGGAACATATTCAGCACATCTACGAGGAAGGCGAGTTGGATGCGGTCGCAACCTGTCGGGATTTCCGACAGGTTCGCACAGAGGGCACGCGAGAGGTCGCTCGCAACATGACCTTTTACAACCTCGACATGATTTTGTCGGTGGGTTACCGCGTAAAAAGTGCGGTGGCAACACGCTTTCGCATCTGGGCGACCCAGCAGTTGCGCGAGTACATCGTCAAAGGCTTCTTGCTGAACGACGAGCGTCTGAAAAATCCGGATCAGCCTTTCGATTATTTCGACGAGCTGGTCCGGCGCATTCAGGACATTCGCACCAGCGAGCGGCGCTTCTATCAAAAAATCACTGATATCTACGCCACCAGCGTCGATTACGACCCTACCCAGCCGGAGAGCATCGCGTTTTTCCAGACGGTGCAAAACAAGATGCATTGGGCCATCACCGGGCAAACGGCGGCCGAGATCATTCACACGCGTGCCGACAAAGGGCAGCCCAACATGGGGCTGACCAACTAGCGACGCTCAACAATCTGGTGGAGCAGTAACTGGTGTTTGCTGAAGGTCAGGCAATGCGCCGCGTGCCCATGCACATGAGCGACTGGATTACCAAGCTGCATGGCTTTTTGTCCATCAACGACCGCGACATCCTCAACCACGCTGACAAAATCTCCCATGACATGGCCA
>CAYWXO010000101.1:0-12101 GCA_964462255.1 uncultured Thiobacillus sp.
TGCGGGCCAACAAACTGAACTTCAAATACGTCGGCAACAACCTGATGTACAAGGATTTTCAAGCGGTACTCGGCGATATGACCGCACCCCGAATTGAGGTACACAGTTTCTGCGACATCGCTGTTGGCCGCGATTTGCTCAAGATCAGCCCGGAATTTCTGGTCTTCTTGCCTTGCCGGGTCGGCATCATGGAAGACGCCGACAAGAACATCTGGGTGATGATGTTGGACTGGAACTTGGAATGGGTTGCCGGCTACGAAAACCAGATGGGCATTTCACCTGAATTATCAAAAGGGGCTATCGAAATTCGCGCCAAAATGGCGGAAATCATGCAAGCCGGTGCCGACGGCGACCTTTAATTAAAAGTTTTGCGCAACCTTGTTCCGCGCCAGCGGCGGGTTGCGATCAAAATACCGTTTAATGCCGGTGACAATGGCCGCGGCCATTTTGTCTTGGTAAGCGTCATCATTCAGACGCTTTTCTTCTTCCGGATTCGAAATGAACGCCGTTTCGATCAGGATAGACGGAATATCCGGCGCTTTCAGTACAGCAAATCCAGCTTGTTCAACATAGGGTTTGTGTAATTGATTGATGCCCCCAATTTCTTCCAGCACCGCTTTGCCCAGTATCAGGCTGTCGCGAATCTGCGCCGTTTGGGAAAGATCAATGATCGTCTGCGCCACATATTTATACTTAGTCGCCACGTTCACACCACCAATCAAATCTGCTTCATTTTCATTCTTGGCCAACCATTTCGCCGCCGCCGACGTGGCCCCTTTTTCAGAGAGCGCAAAAACGGATGAACCGCGCGCATGCGGCTTAATGAAGGCATCGGCGTGAACGGAAACAAATAAATCCGCTTTTACCGCACGCGCTTTATTGACCCGTTCATGTAACGGAATGAAGTAATCGCCATCGCGAGTTAGGTAAGCGCGCATATTTTCTTGTTTGTCGATCAAACCCTTCAAACGGCGCGCAATAGACAGAGTGATGTTCTTTTCATAAGACCCTTTAGCACCTTTAGCACCAGGATCTTCCCCTCCATGACCGGGATCAATGGCAATAGTAATCAAGCGTACATATTCCATGGGGTCAGATTTCTTCAAATCCATCGCGCGTTCGGTTTTATCGGCGTTTGGTGTTTCGGGCGGCTTGGCCGTTGGCTGCCTGTCAGTTGCCTTATCAGTTACCTTATCAGTTGCCTTATCAGTGACCCTCTCGGTTAATTTTTCCGCCGTTGCAATGGCGTTTTCCACCTGCCGATCAAAAGTAGGTGCGATAACAGGATAAAGATCCATCACCAAGCGATGACCATAATCGCCCATTGGCTTCAATGTAAATACCTGCGGGCGTGTTTCAGTTTTTAGCTCCACCACCACGCGCGTTACGCCGGGACGGTTGCGCGCTACACGAATACTGGCGATGTAAAGGTCTTGCGGGGTCACTTTAGTGGCCATCTCAACCAAGGCGGGGTCAGGCTGAACACCTTCCAAATCCAGCACTAAACGCTCCGGATTTTTTAGGTAAAGTTGCTTATAGCGTACTGCCGTATCAAACTCCAGCGCGATTCGGCTGTATTCCGGTGAAGGCCACACCCGTGCCGCTTTTGTGTTGATGCCTTTGTAACGGGGCGGCGCATTCTCCGTTACCGCAACAGGATTCACCGGATCAACAGAGTCAATGGAATCGACCGCATTGCCGGCAGCGCGCGCACCTTGCGCCAGCCCGGTAGCCGGCACAATTGCCAGCCCAATCACCAGCCCAATTGCCAGCACAATAAACAGCCAACTCAAAAAGAAGTTAATCGAGCGATGCATGCGTTCCCTGTCTCCGTTAAAGCCTTGATCTCCACCCAGCGACCATCATCGGGAATCTCAAAGCGCACTAATACATCAGGGCAAGGCAAATGCTCACCCGCTTTATCCGGCCATTCCACTAAACAAACACTAGTTGCATTGAAGTATTCGCGAAATCCAGCATCTTCCCACTCATCAGGATCCGAGAATCTATACAAATCAAAGTGATATAGATTAAACCTCGACAACTCGTAAAGTTCAACCAAAGTATAGGTTGGACTCTTGACGCGGCCGCTATAACCCAGCTCACGCAACACGCCGCGCGTCAATGTGGTCTTACCTGCCCCCAAATCACCTTGCAGCCAGACACTCATGCCGGCAGCTAAAGCGCGACCTAAATGCGCGCCCAGCGCTAATGTTGCCGCCTCATCAGGCAGAGAAAAATTCAAGCTCACGTTATCATCTCATCATGTTGACAGACTCGGAACCCACTCAGTTGGCCCCCGCACAGTTGGTGGCCCGCTTGCACGACCTTAAACCGCAAATCCGCGCGTGGGGGCGTGAACTCGGCTTCAGCGCCATCGGTTTTGCTTCCATCCAGTTAGGCGAAGCAGAACAACAGCTTATGGCCTGGCTGGCAGCGGGCTACCACGGCAGCATGGATTATATGGCGCGTCACGGCGCAACTCGCGCCCGTCCAAGCGAATTACACCCCGGCGTTGCCAGCATTATCAGCGCGCGCATGGACTATTTGCCCGCAGCCGCCAACGCCCAAAGCAACCTAGCCGACCCGGAACGCGCCTACATTTCACGTTACGCCCTAGGTCGTGACTACCATAAACTGATGCGTGGACGCCTACAGCAACTCGGCGAACGCATCGCAAAAACCACGGGCAGCGCCACTTTTCGCGCATTTTCTGACAGCGCACCGGTGATGGAAGTTGCACTGGCAGGCAACGCCGGCCTCGGCTGGAAAGGCAAACATACGCTATTGCTCACCCGCGGCGGCTCCTGGTTCTTCTTAGGGGAGTTGTTTGTTGATCTACCCTTTGCGGCCGATGTTGGCTTTAATCCAGCCACCCCGCCCGCTAACCATTGCGGCAGTTGCCGAGCTTGTCTCGCGATCTGCCCAACGCAAGCCATTTTGGCCCCCTATCAACTGGATGCCCGCCGTTGCATTTCCTATTTAACGATTGAACACAGCTACAGCATCCCGCTTGAACTGCGCCCTCTTATCGGCAATCGCATTTATGGCTGTGACGATTGCCAATTAGTCTGCCCGTGGAATCGCTTTGCCCAAGTCTGCGCAACCCCTGATTTTCAGCCGCGCCATCAACTCGACAGCGCGACCCTGCTGGAATTGTTCGCCTGGAGCGAAGCCGAATTTCTCCAACGCCATGCAGGTTCTGCGATCCGCCGCATCGGCCACACACAATGGTTGCGTAATATTGCCGTCGCGCTGGGCAACTGGCTGGCACAGCGGCCGCCTCATCCAATACCCACCTCCGCAAAACGCACCGCCATTATTGCCGCCTTGCACGCGCGTGCTGATCACCCCTCAGCACAGCTGCGCGAACATCTACAATGGGCGCTTTCCCGGCAAAGCTGAATCATGTCCCTCGCAAAGTCTGCCCTACCTGATGATATCGCTTGCAGTAGCCCTATTGGTGTTTTCGACTCCGGTGTAGGCGGCCTCACCGTCGTGCGCGCTTTGATGGAGCGGTTACCTTTTGAATCCATTCATTATTTTGGCGATACCGCCCGCGTGCCTTATGGCGTCAAATCGGTACAAACCATCGCCCACTACACCACGCAAATCGCTGAGTTTCTGCTGGAAAAGCGCGTCAAAGTGCTGATTATCGCCTGCAACACCATGGCGGCCGTTGCAGCGCAAGTGGTGCGCGACCTATCGCCGACGCCGGTGCTGGATGTTATTGAAGCCGGTGCCGTCTCGGCCCTCGCCGCCACGCGCAGTCGCCGCATCGGCGTCATCGGCACGCCCACCACCATCAACAGTAATGCCTACGCTCGCGCTATTCACAATATAGAACCGGAAGCACGCCTGACTTCTCAAGCTTGTGCCTTGCTGGTTCCTCTGGTGGAAGAAGGTTGGCTGGATCACCCAGTCACGCGCCTGACCGCGCAGGAATATCTGAAACCCGTCCTGGCTGAGCATATTGACAGCCTCGTACTGGGCTGTACGCATTACCCGCTATTGAAATCATTGTTGCAAGAGGTTGTTGGCCCTGATATTGCGCTAGTGGATTCCGCTGATGCCATGGCCGAACAAACCGCCAACCTACTGACCACACTCAATCTACACAACCGCAATCGCACGCCCCCCGAATATCACTTCTGGGTCACCGATGTCCCGCTCCGCTTCCAAACTATTGGAGAACGCTTTTTAGGTCGTAGCCTGACTAACGTACATGTAGTGCAGTGGTGAGGGGGGAAAAAGGGTAGCGTCCCCTTTTTGCGGGTCGCAAACTGTTGGCAATTAGGTCATGTCGTTTGAGTAACTGAGCTGCCGCTGATGCTTGATCGCCAATAACGCTACATCGGTATCGGAGTGTGCATAAAGTACGATGTGCTGGCCGACCACATACTCGCGCAGATCGGGCAGCCCAGCTTGCTCGGCGAGTTGCCGAACAGCATGGGTTTTCAGCTTCGCTTGAATAGATTTTGCATTAAGGAACCGCGCGATTCGGCCACCAACTGGAGACCACGCCAGTAATGACACCATCTCTCTGAGGGCTGCCTTTAGCTTATCTACTCGTGCTTCAGCGGTGTCAGCATCTTGCTCTTCAAAAAACGCGTAAGCCGCTTCGAGATTGGCCAAGAAATTGGGGGTGGCTTCAACCTTGGCGTTTTGCGGTAACACCATCGCTTCAGACTAGCGCTTTCATGAGGTCAGCATTCCTTACGCGTTGCCCGGCCAAGACTTCGCGCAAGCCAGTTTCCGTTTCGCTAAGCAGCACCAAGTTGGCGTGTTCCTGTTCGAGTGCATGGTAGTAGTCGAGCTTCCTGGCATCGACGATGGCAACATACGCCGCCCCATTCTTGGTGAGCAACTTCTCCGCACCGCCAACCACTTCATCGGACAGCTCAGTCAAACGCGCACGCGCCTCACTAATCGGCACGACATCGTGAGCAAAGTAATTCATATTACCCCCCCTTAACGAATACATTAAAGATTAGTGTAACAGCTGCGTCTGAGTTGTGCTGGTTCAATTTGGGAAGGCATATCGCGAAACCCGTGATAAGCATCAACCAGTCAGCACTGGCCCGCGGTCCGCCGCGGTGGGAACAACGTCGGCGGAATTCGTCCTATCTTGAGTTTTCCACATAAAAGGGGACATAAAAGGGGGGGACATAAAAGGGGACGCTACCCTTTTTCATTGAATAAAAAAGGGTAGCGTCCCCTTTTATGCCTTTTATGCCCCTCGGCCATTGCGGCCGTTGGCATGAGGCTGCGTCCGGCAGTAGTACGCTATTTACCCGCCGTTTAGCCTTGAGAGGTCCAGAACGGCAGCTTCTCGCCACTCAAAAAGAGGGCAAAAATTGCACTGCAAATTTTGACGCAACTTCGGCAAACACATCGGCACTAACATCGGCATAGACATCGGAATAAAGATCAGCGAATTTTGTATCACACAATTAGGTAACTAATTGATCCACATTGTTTATAATCGGCGAAATGATCGGCAGAAAACGAGGCACAATAATTGGTAGATTTTTACGACGATCCCGCCCAGATGGAGCCGCTAGTCATAGACAGCTCGCGCCCCGTTTACAACTCGCTCATCGGACTCGCTCACGAGCTTTCTGAGGCTTCTGCATGCCTAGACGCGGCTATCGTTCCCTCGACAGCGAAGGGTCTTTCGACGCTCGTCGAGAACATGAACTGCTACTACAGCAACCTCATTGAAGGCCATAAGACACTCCCAATTGATATTGAGGAAGCACTACAAGCGGTAACAGAGAAGGCTGACCAGAAAAACTTGCAGAGCCTCGCGTTCGCCCACGTTGAAGCAGATCGGTGGGCAAAGCAGCAGGGTCTCACCAAGGACACTCTACTTCCCTTCCTGCTCGACATACATCAAGTGTTCTGCCAGCACTTGCCCGAAGACCTCCTGAGACTCAGCGACGGCTCAATCATGAAGCCTGGAGAGTTTCGACCCACAAACAAGGAGGTGCAGGTTGGAAGACACCTCGCGCCGAAAGCTGAGACCCTTGGACGGTTTCTTGAGCGCTACACAAATGTCTATGGACAAAGACTTGAATGGGCTAAGAAGGGTGGGATATCCAAGCTCGACGGGATCGTAGCCTCCTTCGCGGCTCACCATCGCCTTGCTTGGATTCACCCATTCTTGGACGGCAACGGACGTGTCGCTCGTATCACCCTCGACGCAATGCTTCGCGCGTGCGGCGTCAATGGCACCTGCTTATGGTCCATGTCGCGAGGCTTCGCGAAGACCTCCGATGATTACAAGGCTCAACTAGCAGGAGCGGACGAGCACCGCATGGGAGACCTTGATGGTCGCGGCAACCTTTCAGAGAAGCGGCTTGCTGAGTTCATCGAATACTCACTGAGGACTGCCATTGATCAAGCCAAGTATATGGGCAGCATGTTCGCGCTCGAAAATTTCCAGGCCCGCGTTGAAGGCTACTTCAATCGCGTCCGCTTTGACTTGAAACCTGTGAGCTCTCACCTATTCCTTCACGCCTTCAGATTGGGTGAGTTCGAACGAGGGGAGGCGAGTCGAATTACTGGCCTCTCCGAGAGAGTCGCTAGAGACGTGCTCGGTCAACTCTTGGACGAGGGCTTCCTGTTGTCCGACTCTCCAAAAGGAAAGGTCCGTGTAGGATTCCCCGTTCACGCTCTCGGATCACTGCTGCCGAACCTCTACCCGGCTGGAGACGTGGACATAACGCCAGAGCAATTGAGGCGCCATATAAGCGCCATCAAGCATAACAACTTAGCTAGGCACCTAGTAAACAAGAAGCTCGGCATTAAGTAGAAGGACAACCTATCGGCTTGCCAATCCGTAACGAGCGTTTAGCTTCGGCCGAAACGCGAATGCAGGCGATTTATATGTTTCCGCTCCCCAAGGTCTTTCGTGTCGTGAAACGACAATTTTTCATATCCCCCGTTGGCTGCAAGACTGGATTGTTCGTCATCATTGCGAATCATCGTAACCAAGAAACAAGTTCGCACAAAAACGCTGGGCGGATTGCCAACTGATAGACATGGCAACTGCTTATCGAGCAAACCTCATCCTTGAGGCCTAAACAAGAGAGTAGACTGGTTGAACAGTACAGCGCTGCATCGCCATTCTGACGATGACTATCCGCTACGACTTCCGCAACCAGCCAACGATACCCATGGCCATCGACAGCAACCCACCCCTCCTTGATACCTCGGCTGACAGCCGAATTACGGTGCGTCAGCAGCTCCGCCTGGCAACCCATGCCGCCCATGTCCGCCTGAACCATCATCCGATGTTGGCCGGACTCACCCGACCCGGTTTTTCACTCGCTCAATATCGGCGGATTCTGGCCGCTTATTACCCGTTTTATGCGGCGGTGGAGCCGGCTATCCTGAGCCTGACCATTCAAACGAACGGCTTCAGCTATGCCGAACGGCGCAAACTGCCCTGGCTGATTGAAGACCTGCGCGCGCTGGGTGATACGCCGGCGAACCTTGAGTGCAAGCGAGTCTTCGCCATTCCGGCCGATGCCGCCGAACTGATCGGGACGCTTTACGCCATCGAAGGCTCCACCCTCGGCGGTCAGGTGATCAGCCGCCATCTGGCGGCCAACCTGGGCTTGACGCCGGAACGGGGTGCGCGTTTTTTCAGCGGTTATGGTGCCGATACCGAGAGCCGATGGGCCGCCTTCTGTGGCTACGCGGAAACACTGGTCGACGACCCGATGCAACGTGAACGCGCCGGCATAGCCGCGTTGCAAATATTCAATGCCTTGGAAGGCCAACTTGATGACTGCCAGAACCCGTAACCCCGACGCCGCCGAGTACGGCACGAATCTAGCGGCAGCGCTGCAACAATGCGCCAACGAGCCGATTCATCGGATCGGCTCTATTCAGGATGGCGGCGTGCTGTTGGCATTTGATGCGACTGACTGGTGTTTGCGTGAGGTCAGCGCCAATTGTGCTGCGCTGTTTGCGATGCCGCCCAACGCCCTGCTGGGACAGTCGATCGACACCCTGCTGGGCGAAGATTCAGCGCAGAAGCTGCGCGAGATGGTGGCGCGGCAACAATTGCCGGGCGCTGCGATCGGCTCCATCAGCCTGCAGCGTGAAGGCATCACGGTCAGTCTGGATGTGCAGGTTTACCGGACCGAGCAGCATGTCGTGGTCGAGGTGGAACATCAGCCCGCCGCGCGAGGCGATGTTTTCCACGAACTGTTCATTCCGATCCGGGATGCGCTTTGGCGGCTGGATGCCGAGCAGGATCTCACTTGCTACGCGCACGCAGTGGTCGATCAGGTGCGATTGTTGACCGGCTTCGACCGGGTAATGATGTACCGCTTCGACAGCAATTGGGATGGCGAGGTCATTGCCGAGAGCCGGCAGGAAACACTGGATTCCTATTTGGGCCACCGCTTCCCCGCCTCCGACATCCCCGCCCAGGCACGGCGGTTGTACACCAAGAACCTGGTGCGAATGATCGCCGATGTCGATGCCATCCCGGTGCCGCTGGTGCCTTCAGCGGATGCTTCGGCAACAGTGGATCTCAGTTTCTCCTGGTTGCGCAGCATGTCGCCGGTGCATGTCGACTACCTGCGCAACATGGGCGTCCAGGCCAGCCTGAGCATTTCCCTGGTGCAGAATGACCGACTCTGGGGGCTGATCGCGTGCCATCACATGACCGCCAAGTTCGTGCCGCTGCGCGAACGCGAACTGGATGAATTCATCGGACGCGTGGTTTCGCTGAAGTTGATCCACATGGATGCCGAGGAACGGGCTGCCATCAATGCCCGCATTCGCGACCTGTTGTTTGCGCTGACCAGCGGCATTCGCGGCGCCCAGGACCTCGGCGAGGTGATCAACAGTTACCGGCAGGAATTGCTCGGCATTGTGCGCGCCGACGGCGCCATCGTTTCCTTGGGCGGCAAGCATCATCGGATAGGCGAAGTGCCCGGCGAAGCGGTGGTCGAGCAACTGGTCGCCATGTTGCGCGATATGAGTCCCGCACCGGTGTTCCATACCGAACACCTGGCGGATCTGGCGATCGAATTCGCCGCGGTCGAGGAGCGCACCTCCGGCATGCTGGTGGCGCCGCTGGATCACCAGGCGCGCGATTTCGTCATGTGGTTCCGCCCCAGCATCCTGCGCACACTGCGCTGGGCGGGCGAACCGAACAAGCTGGTGACGGAGGTGGATGGCGTGCTGCGCATCTCGCCGCGCAAATCGTTTTCCACCTGGAGCCAGACTTATCGCGACAAGTCGATGCCCTGGTCGCAGGTGGAGGTGGATGCCGCCAACTCGCTCGCCCTGGCGCTGGTCGAAGTGCTCGCGCAGCGCGCGCTGCGCTCGAAGGACGAAAGTTTTCGTCTACTGGCGGAAAACTCCACCGACATGATTGCCAGCATCGATCTGGACGGACATTTCCGCTTTGTTTCACCGGCCAGCTTTGAATTGTTCGGCCTACCCGCCGAGGCGATGATCGGCCAGCCGGTTGAAGACTTTATCGACGCGGAAGACTGGCCGATGCTGCAGCGGACGCTGCAAAGCCTGAGCGAAGACGGCGGCGCCATGACGATCATGATGCGCCCGCGCGGAAAGATCGAAAGCATTCTCTGGATCGAGGCGACGATCAAGTGCACACGTGGACCGAGCGGGCAGGAAGAACTGGTCATGAATGCGCGCGATGTCACACAGCGACACACTTATCAACTGGCGATCGAAGACGTGCATCGCCGCAATGCCCGCATTCTCGATGCCGCCGGCGACGGGTTGATCAGCCTCGACCTCAGCGGTCATGTTGTCTATGCCAACGAAGTGGCGCTGCGCCTCATCGCGCGCGATCCGGCCGAGATCATCGGCAAACATTGCTGTCAGGTTCTGGTCGGCGCCGATGAACAAGGCAAAGCCCTCGACGCCGCCATCAACGCAGCCAACTGCCCGTTCATCGCCACCCTGAAGGACGGCGAAAGCCGTCAGGGGCAGCTTTCCCTGCTGCGTAGCGATGGCCGGGTCGGCAATCGAACCAGTTACATCTGCACCGCTTTGCGCGAAGGCGAGGGCAACAGCGGTTGTGTTGTCGTGCTCACCGAAAGCCGGCCGGGCCGCTCGCAGGAGTCGACCCGCTCCACCGATGTCATTCTCGACCAGGCACTCGAAGCGGTGATGGTGACCGACACCGGCGGACGCATCACCTCGGTTAATCGCGCATTCACCGAGATCACCGGCTACGCCAGCGCCGAGGCCATCGGCCAGACCCCGCGCCTGCTGAAATCGGGCGTGCATACGCCCCATTTCTATGAAGAATTCTGGAAGGCGCTGGACAACAACAACCGCTGGGTGGGCGAGATCTGGAACCGGCGCAAAAACGGTGAAATCTACCCGCAATGGGGCAGTGTCACCGCCGTTCTCGACAATGCCGGCAAGGTCAGGAATTTCGTCGCGGTGTTTTCCGATATTTCGAAGGCGAAGCAAGCCGAGGAAAAACTCTACTACCTGGCCAACCACGACACTCTCACCGGATTGCCCAACCGGATGAATTTTTCCGAGCAACTCAACCGCTCCATCGAACGTGCCAAACGCAGCCAAGCTGCCGTCGCCATCGTCTATATCGATCTCGACCGCTTCAAACTGATCAACGACACCTTGGGCCACGCGGTGGGCGATCTGTATCTGAAGAAATTGGCTGAACGGATGCAATCCGCATTGCGCAAGCAGGACACCCTGGCGCGCTGGGGAGGCGACGAATTCATCATCGCGCTGGAGGATGCGGGCAGCCAGACGGTGATTGCCGAGACGGTAACGCGTCTGCTGCGCAAGCTGGCAAAGCCGATTTATACCGAAGGCCAGGAATTGATTCCGACCGCCAGCGTGGGAATCAGCTGCTATCCGGCCGATGGCGAGTTGGCGGCCGACCTGATCAAGGCGGCTGATACCGCCATGTATCGCGCCAAGGATCTGGGGCGGAACCGGTTTGAATTCTTCACCGAGCAGATGAGGACCGAACTGGATGAGAAATTCGCACTGGCAGGTGAAATCCGGCGCGCCCTGGCGGCGAGCGAATTCTGTCTGTATTACCAACCGCAGGTGGATGCCCGCAACGGCGCCGTGATTGGCGTCGAGGCCTTGGCGCGCTGGCAACATCCGCTCCGAGGCCTGCTCGGCCCGCAACACTTCATCCCGCTGGCGGAAGAGATCGGCCTGATCGGCGAACTGGGTGACTGGGTGTTGCGCGAAGCCTGCCGTCAGATGCGGCTTTGGCGCGACCAGCGAGTGCCGGTGCCGCGGGTGGCGGTGAATGTGGCGCCAGCGCAGTTTCAGGAGAGCTTCATCGCCAGTGTGCGCGAAGCCTTGCGCGATTCCGACATTCCGCCGGATAGCCTGGAGATCGAGATCACGGAAGGCGCGCTGGCCGCTGGCGAGACGGTGCGAAATCTGTTCGTCCGCTTGCGCGAGATGGGGGTGCAGTTGTCGGTGGACGATTTCGGCACCGGCTATTCGTCACTCTCCCACCTCAAGCATTTTCCGATCACCAGCTTCAAAATCGACAAATCCTTCATCGACGGCGTGCCCGACGATGCGGTCGACAAGGCCATCGTGTACGCCATCCTGGCCCTCGGCAGCAGCCTGCATATGGAAGTCGTCGCAGAAGGCGTGGAAACCGCCGAGCAGGCGGCATTCCTGCAAACGGCCGGAGTCAACATCATCCAGGGGTTTTTCTACGGACATCCGATGTCGGCGGAGCAACTCGGCGAATTTCTCGAAAACTATCTGCCGCCATCGATTTCGCATCAGGGGTCAACACCACATTGATGCTCAACAGCGTCAAAGCATCACCCATGCGTTATGAACGAGCAGGGCAACACCATGCTCGTTAGCGTTTTTTACACAATCGAAAGGGCGTATTAACTGCTGAATGATATGGAAAACCAGGACATTCTTAGAAATGCAGCCGGCGAGAACTGGGATTTTGGTGATCTGCGCCTGATGTCGGGTCAACCGATGAACCTCAGCAACGCCCAGAACAAGCAGCAGTACAAAGTCCAATTAAAAGGGGCCAGGGTCATTTAACCGACCCGCTCCACTGACCCTCAACTCAC
>CAYWXO010000102.1:0-3386 GCA_964462255.1 uncultured Thiobacillus sp.
ATGGAATTGGTGTCTTTTCTGCCGGTAGATAACGTGCGTCTGGCCAATTTATGCGGCGTGCTGGATGAGAACCTGCATCAAATCGAACGGGCACTCAACGTCAACATTGCGCGGCGCGGTGAAGTTTTTCAGGTTGAGGGCGAGCAAGCCAAGCAAGCCTTATCGGCGGTGCGTCTGTTGCAAGATTTTTATCAACGCGCCCGCAAGCCGCTGGATATTGACGATATTCAACTGGCTTTGGTGGAATCGGCGCATCACGCGCAAGTCAATGCTCAGGCCGCTGAGATGCCGGTGTTGATGACGCGCCGGGTCGGCTTGCATGGGCGCACCGAACGGCAGAATCAATACATACGCCAGATGCAGGAATTCGACATTACGTTTGGCGTGGGCCCGGCCGGCACCGGCAAAACTTATTTGGCGGTGGCCGGCGCGGTTGATGCGCTGGAGCGCGATCTGGTCAAACGGATCGTCTTGGTGCGGCCGGCGGTGGAAGCGGGCGAGCGGCTGGGTTTTTTGCCGGGCGATCTGGTGCAAAAAGTCGATCCCTATTTACGTCCGCTCTACGATGCGCTGTACGACTTAATGGGCTTCGATAAAGCCACGCGCGCTTTCGAACGGCAGATTATTGAAATCGCCCCGCTGGCTTTCATGCGCGGCCGCACGCTGAATCATGCCTTCATCATTCTCGACGAAGCGCAAAACACCACGCCGGAACAGATGAAGATGTTTTTAACCCGCATCGGCTTTGGTTCGCGCGCCGTGGTCACCGGCGATGTCACCCAGATTGATCTGGCTCGCGGGCAAAAATGCGGCTTGATCGAAGCGCGCGTCGTGCTGAAAGACGTGCGCGGTATCGCCTTCACCGAATTTCAAAATGATGATGTCGTGCGCCACCCGCTGGTTGCCCGCATCGTTGACGCTTACGATGCCTTCCATGCCCAAACCGAAACTTGATCTGACGCTGCAAATTGCTTGTAAACCGAGCAAATTACGTAGCGGAGAACTCCCCAGTCGTGGTGATTTTCGTCGCTGGGCGAAAGCGGCGTTACGCGGCGATGCTCGCGTGACATTGCGCATTGTCGATGAGGCTGAAGGCCGCACACTGAATCGTGATTATCGTGATAAAGATTACGCCACCAACGTGCTCACCTTTGCGTATGGATTTTCTGAAAGCACGACTGCCGAGGCGGCCGTGCTGACCGGTGATATTGTCCTGTGTGCGCCGGTGGTTGCGCGTGAAGCGGCAGAACACAACATTTCCCTAGCTGCGCATTACGCGCATCTCACCGTGCATGGTTTATTGCATTTACAAGGATATGACCATGAATCGGACGCAGAAGCCGTAATGATGGAATCGATTGAAAGTTTTCTCCTGCAGCGACTGGGTTATTCCGACCCTTATACTGCACATTGTTGACCCTATGGACGATACCCACCCTCTCCCCCGACCCAGCTTGCTGGTACGTTTGACCTCTTGGCTATCCGGTGAGCCGGATAATCGTGAAGAGTTGCTGGAACTTCTGCACGTCGCTTATGAAAACAGTCTGCTTGATGCCGACGCACTGGCCATGATCGAAGGCGTCATGCAGGTTTCTGAAATGCAGGTGCGTGAAATCATGATTCCCCGCGCGCAGATGGATGTTGTTGACATCAATGACCCGCGCGAAGAACTCCTGCCTTATGTCATTGAAGCCGCGCACTCGCGTTTTCCGGCCGTGGATGGCGAACGCGATAACGTCATCGGCATCTTGCTGGCCAAAGATTTGCTGCGTTTGTTCAGTGAAGAAGATTTGAATCTGCGCGATCAATTGCGGCCGGCTATTTTTGTGCCGGAATCGAAGCGGTTGAATGTTTTGTTGAAAGAATTTCGTGCTTCGCGCAATCACATTGCCATCGTGGTGGATGAATATGGCGGTGTGGCCGGCTTAGTCACCATCGAAGATGTGCTGGAACAAATCGTCGGCGATATCGAAGATGAATACGATTACGACGAAGCAGAAGACAACATCATTGCGGAAGAGGCGGGCGAGTCCAACGAATCGGGCGGGGCAGCCGGTTCGGTCTGGCGCATCAAGGCCCAAACAGAAATTGGCGATTTGAATCAGGCTATTGGCGCGAACTTTGCCGATGATGAGTTCAATACGGTCGGCGGTTTTGTGACGCATGCATTCGGCCGCGTGCCGAAGCGGGGTGAGTCCATCGAAATTGGCCCATTCCGCTTTCATGTTTTGCGGGCGGATAGTCGTCGTCTGCATACCTTACGGGTTAAACGCCTTTCGGTGCCGCATTTTCTCTAGGTGTTGCTTTGCTTGATTTCTACGCTGCTGGGCGCATCTGCCCAGCGCTCTCTCTTTCAAGGACTTTGTTATGACCGCCTGGACCGAATTTCTTCTTAGTCAGGGCGCTACGCTCGCCGCTGACGTGGTGATGGATTTTGGTGATGCCGCCAGCGAATTGGCTGCGGCTGCCTCTCAAACCATTCTGGCGGATATCGCTCACTTCGGTTTGATCGCCTTTTCGGGCGAAGAAGCACAAACCTTTTTGCACGGCCAAATCACCAATGATTTGCGCGCTTTGCAGGCGGATGCCGCCGTTTTTGCAGCGTATTTATCGCCCAAAGGCCGCATGTTGGCCAACTTTCTGGTGATGAAGCGCGGCGCAGATATTCTGGTCATGTTGCCGGCTACGCTGCGTGAAAGCATTCAGAAACGTTTGTCGATGTTCATTTTGCGCAGCAAAGTAAAAGCGCGCGATGCCGGCGCGGAATGGGTGCGTTGGGGTGTCAATGGCGCGGAAGCCGCGCAAGCGCTGCAGGAGGCGCTGGGCTACGCCCTGCCAGACGGTTTAATGAACATGGCGCAGGGTGAGCAAAGCTTCGTGCTGCGTTTGGGGGATCAGCGTTTTGATGTCTTTGTCTCGCCGACGGCGGCGGTTGCGCTGTGGCAAAAACTGGCCACGCAGTGCAAACCGGTCGGCACACTCGCCTGGGATTGGCTGATGGTGCAGGCGGGCGTGCCGGTAGTGTTGCCCGCCACGCAAGATTATTTTGTGCCGCAAATGGCCAACATGGAAATTCTCGGCGGCGTCAGTTTCAATAAAGGCTGTTATCCGGGCCAGGAAATCGTCGCACGCAGCCAATATCTCGGCAAAGTGAAACGTCGCTTGTTTCTGGCGCATGTGGCCAGCGAAGCGCAAGCAGGTGATGAATTGTTCAGCGCAGAATTGCCGGATCAGGCGGCCGGCCACATCGCCAACGCCGCCGCTGCCCCGCAAGGGGGTTACGATGTTTTGGCCGTCGTGCATAGCCAATGCGCCGATGCGGATAACGTCTGCTTGAAAGCGAACCCCAGCAGCAAACTTGAATTTCTGGCGCTGCCTTATTCGGT
>CAYWXO010000102.1:3486-12100 GCA_964462255.1 uncultured Thiobacillus sp.
GCCGCTGCCTTACTGGCAATGCGGCGGTAGTTGAAGACATAAAACACACAATACCCCAGCGTACAGAGAATAAGCAGCGGGGTGGAATGCCAAAACAGGCCAGCCAATAGCGTCATGACGGCTGCAGGTGCCCACAGGTATTTGGCGACGCGGCTATTACATTCCAATCGACTCAGCGGCTCACCGCAATCGGGGTCGTTGCAGTTTGATTTGCTCACAATTAGATTGTCGTGAATGAGCTGGTGCAAATGCTGATTATCCGGTTGGCCAGGTGAGGTGGCGTGGTGAACTTTGCGGCGATAGATGGAATACAGCGTTTCAAACACCGGATAAATCAGTAACGCCAAGGGAAACCACGGCGAAACATCAGCGTTGCGGATGACCAGCAAAATGGATAATTCCGCGAGCATAAAGCCGGTTAAATAGGCACCACCGTCACCCAGGAAAATACGGCCCTGCGGCCAATTCCAATAGAGAAATCCGGCCATGGCAGCAGCCATGCCCAGCGCAACCAGCATAATCAGCGCATCGCCAACTTGATGCCCGACGAAAGCCAGACCAAGCAGCACGATGACGGTAAAGCCGGAAGCCAAGCCGTTGTAACCATCAATAATGTTCAAGGAATTTGCGATGCCACCGACCGCAAAAATGGTCAGCACGACGGCAAAAGGGAGCCACGTCAAGGCGCTATCAATTCCCGGAATATCCAGCCGCGTGATCACCGCGCCCAGTAACCAGGCGCCTAAACTGCCCGCCACCATGGTCAGCAAAAGTCGATCCAGGACGCCCACTTTTTTGGTGGCGTCTTCAATCAAGCCGCCGAGAAAGGCCGGCAGCGAAGCCAACAGTAAAAACCCAAAGCTGTAGCTCAAGTAATTTAGATTAAAGGCGGGAAGCAGTTCGCTGAATTGTGATGTGTGAACCCCCAGTTGTAGCAGGGCAAATACGCTTAACAAGCCGGCCATAATGGCGATACCGCCGATGCGCGGTGTTGGAAACTCATGGTATTTTTGTGGGCCGGCATCGGAATGGTCATGCGAAATATGCGCATGCAGGTGTTCGAATTTCAAAATCAGCCAAACCGTCAACCAACTGACGCTAAAGGCTAACAGCATGATCGGCAAAATAGCCCAATCAAATGGCGCGCTAGTCTCTATTTTGGGCTGCGGACGCGCCGAGTCGGCCGGAAAACACTGAATAATTCCGGGGTAGATAAAGCCCGGGTTTTCACTGTTTTTGCAAGTGGTGACGGCGAGATCAGGCGGATCTGAGCTAAAGGTCACGATTCCGTCCAGCATGCGACCCGAAGGAAGCGCAAGCGGACGGGTGGATAATTGTTCTTGCTGAAGCACGCTAAGGTGATCTTCACACTTTAATAATTTAGCGCTGCATGTCGCACATTTTTGGGTGATGACTTCAGCAATATTGCCCAATATGCTTGTGCAATTTTGCTTGGAAAGGGTGCTTTCAAGCAAAAAACTCATTGTCACAGTGCCCGTCGGCCCGGGTAGATCAAACTCCGCTACCGGGTAGTGCGATTTGGGCGGTTGCGTGATTGCGAGCACGCTAAAAACCACCAACAGGGTGGCAATGATTAACAGCAGGACATTCTTGTTCATGAGTGAGGAGTTGCCTATTATTCTAGGTAAAACAATTCAGTCTATGTCTTGTTTCACCAATTAAACTAAGCCGAAAGGCGAACGGGTACGCGGAACGGGCTCGCATTATCGGTGTTTGTTAGCCGAACAATCTACAACTTAGATAATTGAATGTGAAAATTTCAATTTCACAGACGTGTTCGAGTCGGCTTTAATAGCAGCAGCTAGCCACCCAGCGCAATGACCCAGCGCACATACCCCGGGTTAGCGGCGTGACACGATTCAATTTTGCCCTCAATTGAGGGTTTAACCAGCAAGGAGTTAATCATGGCCATTGATATTGGTATTAGTGAAAAAGACCGCGCCAAAATTGCGGATGCACTCTCCAGAATGCTCGCAGATAGCTATATTTTGTATCTCAAAACGCATAACTTTCATTGGAATGTGACCGGCCCCATGTTTCAGGCGTTGCACAATTTGTTCATGGTTCAGTACACCGAACAGTGGAATGCGCTGGATTTGATTGCGGAACGTATCCGCGCTTTGGGCCATCCTGCGCCGGGTTCTTACAAGCGTTACGTTGAGCTTTCTACCTTGCAGGAAGAGGAAGGCACGCCGTCAGCGATGGAGATGGTGCAACAACTGGTTGCCGGTCAAGAAGCGGTGGCGCGCACGGCACGCGCGGCCTTCAAAGTGGCGAATGGCGCGGATGATCAGCCGACTGCAGATCTGTTGACACAGCGCATGGAAGTGCATGAGAAAAATGCCTGGATGTTGCGGGTTATGTTGGAAGATGGCGGTGAGCGTAGTGCGCCGATGGAAAAAGTGAAATCGCGCAAAAAATAACTGAATCCGCTTGAACACACGCGCTGTCAGGAAAAGGCGACCACCGCCGCCCTTTTCTTCCAGCGCGAATTTTTCCAGCGCGTATTCTTTCAGCGCACTGTCCTAAGCCGGCTTATTTTGCTGCGTTCAACGCCTGATCAATATCCGCCATCAAGTCATCAATATGTTCAATGCCGATCGACAAGCGCACTAAATCTTCCGAGACCCCGGCTTTGGCCAATTCTTCTGGCGAAAGCTGACGATGCGTGGTGGTGGCGGGATGGCATGCCAGTGATTTTGCATCGCCAATATTGACCAAACGCACAATTAAATTGAGTGCATCAATGAATTTAGCACCGGCTGCACGGCCGCCTTTAATGCCAAAAGAGACAATGCCAGAGGCTTTGCCGCCCATGTATTTATCGGCTAATGGTTTGAATGGTGAATCAGGCAAGCCGGCATATTGCACCCATGATACCTGCGGATGATCACGCAACTTTTCTGCGATGTGCTGCGCGTTTTCACAGATACGATCCATGCGTAAATGCAGGGTTTCGATACCTTGCAGAATCAAGAAGCTGTTAAACGGTGAAATGGCTGCGCCCATATTGCGCAAAGGCACTACGCGCGCACGGCCAATGTAGGCGGCCGGCCCCAGCGCTTCGGTATAAACAACGCCATGGTAAGACGGGTCGGGTTCGTTCAAGCGAGCAAACCGATCTTTATGTTCCGCCCAGGGGAATTTGCCGGAATCGACGATCATGCCGCCAATGCTGCTGCCGTGGCCACCAAGATATTTGGTCAAGGCATGCACCACAATGTCAGCGCCATGCTCAAACGGACGGCACAAATACGGCGTTGGCACGGTGTTATCAACAATCAACGGAATGCCATGCGCGTGCGCCAATTCGGCCAGTTTCTCGAAATCGGTGACGTTGCCGAGCGGATTGCCGACCGATTCACAGAAAATGGCTTTGGTACGCGCATCAATCAGCGCTTCGAAGCTGTCGGGATGACGATAATCGGCAAAACGGACATCAATGCCGTAACGCGGCAAGGTATGCGCAAACAGGTTAAAAGTGCCGCCATACAGCGTCGAACTGGTGACGATGTTATCGCCGGCTTCGGCGATGGTCATGATGGCGTAGGTAATCGCCGACATGCCCGAGGCCAACGCCAAACCGCCGATGCCGCCTTCCATCTCGGCGACGCGCTTTTCCAGCACGTCGCTGGTCGGATTCATGATGCGGGTATAAATGTTGCCGGCCACTTTCAAATCGAATAAATCGGCACCATGTTGCGTCGAATCAAATGCGTAGGAAGTGGTTTGATAAATGGGCACCGCCACCGCTTTGGTGGTGGGTTCCGGACTGTAGCCGCCGTGTACGGCGATTGTTTCGATTTTCATGTTGTCTCCATTTTTGGGGGGTGCGTGCGAGATTATGCGCACAGGGCAATTTTCGTGCGAACTTTTTAGTTTTTGCAGCGCCTACGCGCTAACTTTTGACGTGCAGTGTTACAGGCAATATTTTTTTAAGGATTTTTTATGTCACAAGCAGGCTGTTCTTTCTCCTTTTGCGCTTTGCGTTCCCTTCGCGCTCTCACGCCCCTTTCTGTGGTTTTTTATTTTGTGGTCAGCTTTACCCTCGCTTCAACCGCTGCCTGCTCGCCGCGTGAAGAAGCGGCCACCGTGCAAGCCGGCGGCCTGCAGCAAATCAGTGCGCCGGAGGCCTATCGTCGGGTGCAAGCTGGTGAAATGAAATTGATCGACATTCGTACGCCGGACGAATGGCGGCAGACGGGGGTGGCGAAAGGGGCGGCGCGCATCAATATGTTGCATCCGGCGGGGATGCGCGGATTTGCCGAAGCGGTGCTGCAGGCGGCCGACGGTAATATCGATGCGCCGGTCGGAATCATCTGCCGAACCGGCAACCGCACCACCCACATGCAACAGCAATTGCGCGCGGCAGGTTTTACCCAGATTTACAACATCAAGGAAGGGATGGTCGGTAGCGCGGCCGGCCCCGGCTGGATTCGCCAAGGCCTGCCGGTTGAAGCCTGCGTGCGCTGCTAAAAAAGCCAGCGCTTGTTTGCGTTATTTTACTTGGTTAAAGCCAGGAACAATTCTGGCAACTTTTCCGGCAGTCGCTGAATGTTATCAATGACCGTGTACTGCCGGCCGAAGATGTCGCTGACGTATTCATCGGCTTTCGGGTCCAAGCTGATGCAATAGGTAAAAATACCGTCGCGATCCAGCTCTTTTACCGCTTGGCGGGTATCTTCGATCAACATTTGCTGATCCTGGCTATCCACATCGGACGGTTGCCCGTCGGTCAGAATCAACATCAGCTTCTTATCGGCCGGCCGTGCTTCCAGATAATGCGCGGCATGCCGCATCGCCGCGCCCATGCGGGTGGACCAGCCCGCCTGCATTGCCGCCAGACGCGCCTTCGCCTCGTCCCCCCAGCTTTCGCCGTAGCCTTTGATGTGTAGATAACGCACATCGTGGCGCGTGTTGGAATGAAAACCGGCAATGGCGAAGGGATCGCCCAATTGTTCAACCGCCCAAGCCAGCAAAGAAACCGCTTCCTGACTGAGCTGCAGGATCGTCTGCTCGCTGCCGGACGCCTTTTCGTTGAGCGACGCCGACAAATCCAGCAGCAACATGACCGCAATATTGCGGCCATCGGTGCGATGACTCATATTGATGCGCGGATCAGGATTCGCGCCGCCTTTAAAGTCAATCAACGAACGAATGGCAACATCCAGATCCAGTTCGCTGCCTTCCTCCTGATAACGAATACGAACTTTGTCCTGCGGCTTTAACAGGTCAAGGATACGTTTGAGCCGCTTAGCCAAGGCGCTGTGTTTTTCCAGCAATTTGTCGATGTCTGCCGCATTCCCTTTCGGATGCAGCGCTTCATAAACACTCACCCAATCCGGCCGATAAGTCAGGCTCTTGTAATCCCATTCCGGATAATGGCGCGGCGGCAAGCCCTTGAGTTCTTCGCTGGGGGTGCGTTGCTTCTCTTTCTTGAACATTTCTTCATCGTCGCTCTCTTCGATGAATTTCCACATCTGCCGGTTATCGTCACGGTAATCCACCACCGTGTCGGTGAAATGAACCTTGGCAAGCTGGTCGCTCTGCCGCCGCGTTCTCGCCACGTAACTCAGTGCCAGCGCGGCTATTTCCTGGGTATTGGATTCACCGGATGCCAGCAAGGCATGGAAACGCTGCACATAGTCAAGCAGGTGAGCGTCGTGGTAACCGTGATCCAATTCCAGCAGTGCGCGTGACAACATCGCCATGCGATGGCGCAAACAGGATGTTGTTTCCGGATTGCATGCGTCTTCTATCGGCTTGGGGTGGAGCGCTAAAAAGATGCGTTTCAGGCCGGGATATTCGCGACACAGCAGTGTATCAATGCGGCAATCTTCGAAAAACTCCACCGCCATGCGTTGAAAGGGACTCCAGTTATCGGCGATTTGCGCCACGGTCCAGCGGCGATGACCCACCATATGCGCCAACGTGGCACGATAACGATCAATGCCGGCGATACGAATGGGCTGATCGCCCGCCGTTAAAAAATCATCGTAAACATCGGGAATGCGCATGCCGAGCTTGTCGTAATACGGTATCGGCTTACGCAGTTCATCGAACGCAGTGGAATAAGGCACCAGTTGTTGCGAATCTTGCCAGAGGCCGGACAAATACAAATCCAACTTGCGTTCAACATCCATAAACAGGGTGCCATGCCGTTCGCGTTGCAACACTGCGCGACTATCCGCCGACTGCACGGTAAAGTAATCTTTTTGCCGTTCAGGGTGATTTGTGTAGTTACGAATACCGTAATCGACCCAATTTTTCAGGCCAGCCAAGCTCAGTTGACTGAGCAAAAACGGTGCTTGGGTAAACAAGTCCGGTAAACCGGGGCTGGCAAAGGTGGTGTGATGGCCATGGATGGAACCCGTCGTCCGCTCCATTAAATCAAGGCAGATGGCCAAGTAATGCTGCATCTGTTCACGCGAGTGCAAACGCCGCGCCACCGGGGCCAAAGTTTGCAAAAATGGCGTAATCGATTTGCCATTAGGGGACTTTTGCATGCGTTGGATGAATGCCATGATTTCCGGCAGGATCGCTTCGTCCCCCAAAGCCTGCGCGGCAGTCGGCCATTCTTCCATGAACACCAGCATCGGCTCAACGCCCCGCCCTAACTTGCCGATGACGCGCGCCGCATCGAGATAATGGTAGATGCATTCACGCGTCAAAATGGCCAGCGCTTCCGCCATGAGATCTTCAAACACATCTTCAACTTGCTTGAAGCCTGTATCAAGGATTCCCCAATAGGCTTTCATTAAGGGATGTTGGTAAGGAGATTCAATCATGGTCTAACTCCCCTGCATATCTTTTGTCCACAGCATCTATCTTATGCAAACGTCGCATCAATGGCGTGATCCAGTGTTTCACGGATATCAGCGTCGTCGGTGATGGGGCGTACCAGGGCCATGCGGCAAGCGTCATGCGGGTCAACGCCATCCTTGATCAAGGTCGCCGCATAAACCAGCAAGCGGGTTGAAATGCCTTCATCCAAACCATGGCCTTTCAAGTTGCGCGCAGTCTGGCCAATTTTCACTAACTTGCCGGCCACGCTGGCATCCAACCCGGTTTCTTGCGCCAGAATGGTAGTTTCCAACGCCGCATCCGGGTAATCGAAATCGAAAGCGGTGAAGCGCTGCTTGGTCGATTGCTTCAAATCCTTCATCAGCGATTGGTAGCCGGGGTTATAAGAAATGACTAATTGAAAGTCGGGGTGCGCGTGAATCAGTTCACCCTTCTTATCCAGCGGCAAGGTGCGGCGATGATCGGTCAACGGATGAATCACTACGGTGGTATCTTGCCGTGCTTCCACAATTTCATCCAAATAACAGATTGCGCCGATGCGCGCGGCGGTGGTGAGCGGGCCATCCAGCCAGCGCGTGCCGTTGGCTTCCAACAAGTAACGGCCAACCAGATCGCTGGCGGTCATGTCTTCGTTACAAGCGACGGTAATCAACGGCTTGTTCAACTTCCATGCCATGTATTCAACAAAGCGTGATTTACCGCAGCCGGTCGGCCCTTTCACCATAACCGGTAAACGATTGCGATATGCCGCCTCATAAAGCGCGACTTCTTTGCCATGCGCTTGGTAGTAGGGTTCTGCTGCAACTTTGTATTGGTCTTTATCGGTCATCAATGACTCCCGTAAGGTGCGCTACGAAAAACAACGCCCCCAGAAAAGTGGAGGCGTCAGGTTTTTTGCTGCTTGCGGGTAAGGCTACCCGCAACAGACTAAAGGCTTACTTGTGTACGCCCAGCTTTTCACGCCAGCCCGGATACAGCTTATCGGCATCGCCCGGGAAGGATTCGAAGGCGCGAGCGAACTCTTTATGCTCTTTCGCGAATTCGATCGGATCAGCACCGGCTTTCCAGCACTCGTAAGACTGACGCAGAGAAATCGCGCCGGCTGCCGGGCTGTCGATGTGGCCGTAAGAACCGCCACCAGAGGTGTTGATGACGTTGCCGTGACCCAGGTTCTCGAAGAAGCCGGGCAGACGCAAGGCGTTCATGCCGCCGGAGATGATCGGGGTGGTCGGCTTCATGCCATGCCATTCTTGATGGTAGTAGGGACCATCAGCAGAATCACGCTCAATCATGTAGGCGATGTTACGGTCATCCGCAGCACCTTCCATCTTGCCGTAGCCCATGGTGCCAACGTGGATGCCAGAAGCGCCTTGTAAACGGCTCATCTTGGACAATACGAAGGCTGAATAGCCACGTAAGGCGGAGGGTGAGGTTACCGCACCGTGACCGGCACGGTGATAATGCAGGTATTGACCTGGGTATTGGCGACGGGCAGTAGTTACCATGCCGGGGCCACCGACGTAGCCGTCCACCAAAAACGCTACCTTGTTGGCATCCGGGCCGAAGGCGTTGAGGATGAAGTCGGCGCGGGCGCACATCTCGTGGTAATCGTCAGCAGTGATGTTGGCGGAGAAAATCTTGGCCTGACCGGTTTCGTCCATGGCACGCTTCATTGAGTCATAGACCAGCGGATAAACTTTCCTGGCTGGGCAGAACACCTGGTTGCCCTGGGGTTCGTCGTTCTTGATGAAGTCGCCGCCCAGCCAGAACTGGTAGGCCGCCTTGGCAA
>CAYWXO010000103.1:0-3072 GCA_964462255.1 uncultured Thiobacillus sp.
TACAGCGAAAAATATCGCCAGCAGGCCGGCAAAGGTTTGTATGAGGTTGGTTTGGTCTTTGGCGCACAAGCGCGAAATTTGGTGCAGGCGGATTGGCGGCGCGTGGCCTAAAAAATCAAATGTCACCGATTAAGCCCTGGGCTGCATTCGGTTTTTCTGCTCTGGCGCAGTAACGGATGCTGGTCTATTGCATCGTTCAATAGCGTAAGCGCGTGGTCAAGATCAAACTGCTCCATCGCTTCATTGAAGGCAGACGCTTGTTTACCAAGTGGAGTATTAAGCAGCTCACGGTATTTAGAGTTGTCGGGCTCCCCCTAGCGTAGTCAGCAGCATTAAGCTGGCTTGCAGGACAGCATCAATTTTCCGGAAGTCGGCGCTAATTTGATCGGCGACCAAGTTAGAAACGTTTTGGGTAACGGTGACAGACCGCTTTTTATAGCGCTGAGCGTGTGCATCGCCCCATTATTGTCTAATTCGTGCGTTGAAGTTATCCCTCTTTAGCGGAATTTTCGATTGTTGCGCTCGGTTGCAATTTTCGATGCGCTTTGTCGTGGTACATGTGTTTGTCGGCTATTTTTAGCATTTCATCCAACTCGGCCGGGTGGTTAGGATAAACCGCGATGCCGATAGAAGTGCCCACCCTTAATAGATGTCCTTCATGTTCGATCGGTAATTCAATTTTTTTGCGTAGTCTTTCTACCAGATGATCAAGGGTTTCTTGGCTAATTTCTTCCAGCAGAATGACGAATTCGTCGCCGCCCCAGCGGGCGATGGTGTCGTTGGCGCGCGTGATGGCGCGCATGCGTTGGGCGACTTCGCGCAGGACGGCATCGCCGGCTTTGTGGCTGTAGTCATCATTGATCTTTTTGAAGCCGTCCAAATCAAGAAACAGGAGGACGCATAAGTGTTCCGGGGCGCGTTGATGACGCGCCATGGCCATCGTGTGACGGTCATTCAACAGGCGACGATTGGGTAAGCCGGTCAGCGTGTCGAACATGACTAAGTGCGCTAATTCGGCGCGATTTCGCGTCAGCACATACAGCAGCCACGCAATAATGACGCCCATGAAAATACTGGTGATGCGCAAAATATGTGCGATGGTAAATAAGTAGTCTATTGGTTTAGCTTGCACGGCAATGACCCAGTGCCCACCGGGAACTTCAATTTCTTGTTGCACGCTGTCTGCGCGTTGAAACAGGGTTTGATCACCAAGAATGGCCTTATCTTCCAGGCCCATAACGCCTTTGCTGCGTAAGGCAAAGGTGAATTTATTCTGGCTGGTTTGTTCAAAAATGGATTCGAATAACGTGTCTGCGTTGATAACGGTGGACAGTAGCCCCCAATATTGGCCATTAATGAATAGCGGTACGCGATAGATAAGCCCTTTGCCGCCTTGCACCAGATCAACCGGCCCTGCCAAAGCCGGTGTGCCGTTGGCAATAATCTTCTGGATAATCGGCCATTGTTTGGGGTGGTCTGGGTAGTACAGTCCAATGGCACTTTCGTTACCTTTTATGGGATGAACGTAGGTAAGACGATAGCCAATGGCGACGCCGAAGTTGCGTACATGCTGGCTACTACGGTAAAGCACACCAAGGATATCGTTGACTTCTTTGTCCAACATGCTGTCGTTGCGCACGACCAAATAACTGCCCAGCCCGCTGCTGAGAAAGAGCAGCGCGTTCAGTTCGCGTTCAACGCGGGCGCGTAAGGTGGAGGCGTAGGACACCGTTTCGACGTTGCGTGTTGTTTCGGCTTCGCGCTGCTGGATGGAGATAAAGACTTCACCTAATCCGACAATAAGCAGGAAGGCAAAAACAGCGAGCAGGACGGCAAATAATGGGCTGGCCAGCAGATGATGAATTCGGATGGGCATGCGTGGATGACTTTTTAGGGCAAATAGTTTTTGTTTGACAGGGTCTGACGAGGTCTGGCAGGGTCTGATATTTGAGGTTGTAATAGGGGAATACGGCAAGCTTTAAATCGTCGCACAGAACCGTTGCTTAGAACCGTTACTTAAGCGGAGAATCTCTTTTTTTGTTGGCCTCTAGTTATTTGATAAAAAATGGTAATACGCCTTTCCGGGAACAACAATTTTAAACCTCGTCTATTGCTGGTGGACGATGTGCCGGCGAATTTACATGCGCTGGTTGAACTATTGCAAGACCGTTTTGTGTTGCAGTTTGCCCGCACGGGTAAGGATGCTTTGCTGTTGCTTGAAAAGTTTCCGCTCCCTGATTTGATTTTGCTGGACGTGATGATGCCGGATATGAATGGCTATTCGGTGTGCCGCGAAGTCAAAAGAAATGTCGCGACGCAGCACATTCCGATCATTTTTATCACTGCTTTGGATGATGTGCCCAACGAATTGCTCGGTTTTGAAGTAGGTGCAGCTGATTACATTATTAAGCCGTTTGAGGCTCATGTTGCCCTAGCCCGCATTACTAATCAGTTACGTAATAAGTTGGGCGGTAAAGCGGCAGAGGGCAGCTTGCCGGGGCCGCTTTTACAGCCGTCACTCGCTGAGTCGGATAATATTTTTCATTATTATCAGGGCACTTGGCACCTGGCCTTTCAGGGTGAGCCTATCTTTCAGTTGAAATACATTCTTGGTCTTGTTTATCTGCATCAGTTGATTCGCCATGTTAATACGGAGTTTTCGGTGGAAAAACTGGTGTTTATGACTTCGAAGCGGGAGAGGGAAAAGTTTTTTCAACGGGTGATGTTGGCTGGCTGGGTGGCGGATGTCGAGGTGTTGCGTGTGCGTACTGAGTATGTGTTGGAACGCTCGGTCGCCTCTCCTGAATGCATTGGCAATGCTGAAGTCGATTTACTGTTGGACGAGGTTGAACAGCGTGGTGTTTTAACCTGCGGCGGTGAGATGGCCATGCTAGATCGCGAGCGCTATCGAAAGTCCGTTGGCAACGCTGTGCGCCGCGCCATGGGCGAAATTGCGCTGCATTCACCGGCCTTAGCTCAGCATTTGCAATATCCCAATTTGCGTATGGGTTATGAATTGATTTACGCACCGAGAGAACATGTCGTCTGGAAATCTTGATTGCTGTGGCTGGC
>CAYWXO010000103.1:3172-12082 GCA_964462255.1 uncultured Thiobacillus sp.
TTTAGTTGTTGTTTTAGTTGTTGTTTTAGCGTGGCGAGGGCGGCGGCTGCGCAGTCAAAATCGAATTGATTCAATGCGCTTTCTATCTTTTCCATAGATATCTTTAACGCGGGCTCGCCTAGGCTGGCGGACAGTTGCGCCAATTGCTCGGCGGAAACGAGTAAGTGCTCGTCGATTTGTTCGGTTAGGCGTTGCAGGCTGGTGGCCAGTTCATCTGCCGATAAAATGCTAGGCGCTTTCACCGTGGTTTCGGGTAGGTTGCGGGTCAATAACTCGATGGTTTGTTGCAGGTTGTGCAGGTCGCTATGGATGACGTGGATAACTTTGTTCAGGCTGTCGCTGTGGGTCGGTGTGTGCGCGAGATCGCGTTCCAGGCGCTGTGCGTGGCGGTATAAAGTCAATGCGCCGAGGTTGGCGGCGGCCCCTTTGATGACGTGGGCTTGGCGGCCCATGGCGGCTAGATCATTTTGCTGTAAGGCGGTGTAAAGTGCTTCTTTGGCTTGCTCCATGTCAGCCAGGAAAAATCGCAGTAAGCGCGGGAGGCGGCTAAGGTTTCCATTGCATAGTTGTTGGCAGGCGCTGCGGTCAAGGCCGGCAAGCTCGGGCCAGTCGTGCTGAACTTCTGGGGTATTTGTTTGAAGGGTCTCGCTGCTTACCTCAGATAGTTCAGAAGCCCCAGGGGTTATCCAGCGTATTAACATGGCGTATAGCGTGGCGGGGATGATGGGCTTGTTCAGATGATCATTCATGCCTGCGGCAAGGCTTTTCAAACGATCTGTACGCATGTCATGTGCGGTTAACGCAATGATGGGTAAGTAGGCCAGTTGAGGGTGAGTGCGCAGGCTGCGGGCGGCGCTGAGGCCGTCCATTTTGGGCATTTGAATGTCCATCAGGATCGCGTCGTAGCCATGGCTGAATGGATGGGCCAGCACTTTTTCCATGACTTCATGGCCGTTGACTGCATAGTCCACCGTCATGTTTGCTTGCGTGAGCATTTCGCTGGCCACTTGCCGATTGAAGGCGTTGTCTTCCGCCAGCAAGATGCGTTTGCAGGCCAGTGCCGCCGGAATTTTCGCGGGTTGAAACTGCGTCGATAAAGTAGGGGGGAGCTTTGCACCTGTTGACGTGCTTGCATCGGCGGGGTCAGTGGCGGCGGGTTTCGCAAGAACAAGCGAAAATTGAAAATTGCTGCCGTGGCCGAGCGTGCTTTCCACCCAAATTTGGCCATCCATCAAGTTAACCAGTTTGTGGCAAATCGCCAAGCCTAGGCCCGTGCCGCCAAAGCGCCGGCTGATTGAGCTATCCGCCTGGGCAAAAGGTTTAAATAGATCGGCTAGGTTCTCGTTAGCAATGCCGATGCCGGTATCTTTGACGGAGCAATACAGCTCGACTTTGTTATCAGTCAGCGGCATGCATTGCGTGGTAACTCGAATCTCGCCGCGTTCAGTAAACTTGACTGCGTTGCTGGTCAGGTTGATGAGAATTTGTTCTAGCCGCAGGCCATCACCGATCAGAATATTGGGAATCTCTTCTGCGGTGGAAAAGCTGAGGTTGATGCCCTTATCGTGTGTGCTAACGGCGGCAATGTTGGCCACGTTGGCGAGCACTTCCGCAAGCTGGAAGGGGCCCTGTTCAATCTCTAGTTTGTTAGCCTCAATTTTGGCGTAATCCAGCACATCATTGATGATGTGTAGGAGAAATTGTGCGGAATGGTTTATTTTTTGGAGGTAATCCTGCTGTTTTGCGGTGAGTTCGGTGTTTAACGCCAGCGTGCAGAAACCAATAATGGCGCTCATCGGCGTGCGAATTTCGTGGTTGACTGACGAGACGAAGTTTTTCTTGGCCTGTTCGGCTTCAAGACGGGCGGTAATGTCCTGGTGAATGCCGACCATGCGGGTAATGCGGCCGCTGGCGTCGCGATCAACGCCGAGCCCGCCGGAATGAATCCAGCGCCAATGACCCTCCTTGGCACGTAAGCGAAAGTCTGCGCTATAGAAGGCGGTTCGGCCGGCGAGATGGTCATCGACTTCTTTTTCTAGCCGCGGGACGTCATCGGGATGCACTAAACTTAATAGGCTTTCATAGTTTTCTGGTAAGTCACCGCGTTGATAACCCAGCATTTCCAGCCAAGCATCATCAACGAGATTTTCGTGCGTGTCGATGCGCCAATCCCAGGTGGCGAGTTGACCGGCTTTCAAGCTGAGCGCGAGGCGGCGGTGCGCCCATTCAAGATCTTGTGTGCTGGAAATGATTTCAGCTTTTAGCTGGTCTTGTTGCTGTTTTAGCGCGGCATAATGCTCGCTTAGGCGTTGGTAGGCTGCATTCAGGCTGGTGGCCAAGTCGTCGAGTTCGCTTTTTTGCTGGCTACGGTGTTGTAGTGTAATTGGTTGGAATGGTGCGTCTGGCTGGAAAGAACACGCGTATTGCGTAAGCCGTGCAAGGTGCCGGGTAATGAGTAGATGCACTAGCCAGATCAGGCTGAGCGAGACGATGAGCATCTTGAAAAACTGCGTGGTTATTACCACGCTGAGACGATCCCAACTGCGTTGATAAACTTCGCTGAAGTTGGGTTGAATATAGAGGTTGCCGACGGGGAGGCGGCGGAGTCCTTCTTTCTTTTGCAGTGGAAAATTGACCGTATCGGGGTGCTGTTCTGCCAGTTGGCCAAACTGATGTGTGTTGCTGTTATCGGTGCCATACCGGACGCTAACCCCCTTTATCCAAGGCGAGCCTGCGATACCTTTCACCAGTAAAGTGAGTTGGTTATGGTCGTAATTCCAGGCGGCTTCGCTGATGCTGGGGAGCAGGTGCTGTTGCACAAAATTCAGTTTGCTGGTGAGGTCGTTGAGGTCGCGCCGGTAGTCCAGATAAATCTGAATGGAGGTGGCAATCAGTGCGTTGATGCCGCTGATCAGCAGCAACCAGAACAATAGGCGGCGACTCAGTTTTCCCGGTAATTGTCGCGGGACTAATGGTAACAACGTTGATAACAACGATGATAACACCGACATCAATGACCTCAACGCCCTCAAGAACCCGAGGAAAGCGCTGGCGGTGATTTTTGCAAATTTTCCAGCAAAGTGGCGGAGGCATGGCCATCGACCGGTAAACCACTTTCCTTTTGGTAGGCGCGTATGGCTAACCGGGTTTTTGAACCCGGCATCCCATCGACGTTGCCGGCATCAAAACCCATCTGATTGAGTGTCTGTTGAATCTGCATGAATTGTTCGCGTGTTAAGCGGCGGTTATCCGCATTGCGTCCGAGTAGAAGTGGCGATTGGCCATTAAGCCGATCTGCCATGTGGCCGACGGTAAGCGCGTAATTAATGGAACGGTTCCATTGCATGATGACATCGAAATTACGGTAAACCAGAAAGGCGGGGCCGGCATGGCCTTGCGGTAAGAGAATAGCGCCGGACATTTCGCCCACTTTCGGCAGCGGTAAAGGCTGGTTATTGGCTTGGCGTACACCGAGATTATTCCAGTATTTGAGCGGCTTTTTCAGGTCCAGGCGCGCTTGGTCATAGTCAAAGTCTTCGGGCAGACGCACTTCGCGCCCCCACAGTTCACCGGGCCGCCAGCCGCTTTGGCGCAAATAATTGGCTGCGGAATAGAGCGCATCCGGTAGCGATTGCCAGATGTCTTTGCGGCCATCGCCATCGGCATCGACGGCATAGCCGAGAAAAGTTGACGGCATGAATTGCATCTGGCCCATGGCACCCGCCCACGACCCTTTCATGTCCTGAGCGGCAAGGTGTTTCTGCTCCAGTATGGTCAACGCATGCAGCAATTCAGCACGAAAAAAAGCACTGCGCCGATTGTCATACGCCAGCGTGGCCAAGGCGGCAGGTATTGGGAAACTGCCGGTGATGCGGCCAAAATGCGTTTCCAAGCCCCAGAACGACAACAGAATCTGCGCGGGAATGCCATATTTGGCTTGCACTTGCCGTAGCAACTTCTTGTTTTCGTTGAATTTTTCTCGCCCCAACGCCAAGCGTTTTTCATCTATGCCGCGTTCCAGGTAATTCCAGAAGGTGTTGACGAATTCCGGTTGGCGCTGATCCAGTTCGAGGATGCGCGCAATCGGTTGTAAATCGTTCGGCAGTGCGGCATCTAGCGTTGTTTGACTGATGCCGCGGGCGAGCGCGTCTTGCTTGAAAACGCTTAACCAGAGGGTAAAGCCGGGGTCAACCTGCACTATTGATGAGGTGGATACTGGTATTGAGGGGATGGCCTGGGCGAGCGCGTAAGGCGTGGTGAGGGTGAGCAACAGGGTGCAGGCTGCTAGAGGTTTGAATAAAAAAGGGAAATGCACTATGAACCTTTGTGATCAATTTCGTAAAGAGAGGGAGTAACGCGCGCGGAAGCCAGATATTGGCGTAGGTTTTTCACGTCATGCCGCGGTAATACATTGCTATGATGTGGATGGTGTAGAAAGCCTTCAACCCCATTCAAAACGACGCGAAAACGTGCGCCGTGAACGGGTTCGACACTCGCGCCGAGATGATGCAGCAAGGATTCGATTTCGCGCCAATGGAGGTTGCAGTTGATGGGATCTTGAAAAATGCTGTGCAGCAAATGTTCGTATTTGTGACTCATGATGGCGGCCTAGCGAGAAAGGGTGTTGAATAATTTTGGCGAAAATTTCGCACATGATATGAGCATCAAACGACAGACCATGACATTATTTCATGCCTTTGTTTTTTTGCAGGCCCTGAAAACAGGGTGTTCATCGAATTTCCTGGAGTTTTAATTTTCATGTCGCATAGCGCTAAGCAAGCAGGATTGTCGCTCAGTCGTCTTGAGCACTTGGTTTCTATTGGAATTGAACTATCCAGTCAGCGTGATTTGGGCGAGCTGCTCAATCGCATATTAGAAGCTGCGCAATTATTGACTAACGCGGATGGCGGCACGATTTATCTGATTCGCCAGAAGCAGCTTGAGTTCGCGGTTATCCGCAACAAAACACTCGGCATTCATCAGGGCGGGCGCGGCGGCGATGCGTTGGCGCATAACCCCATTCCCATGTATTTGCCCGATGGACAACCCAATCGTTCCACGGTTTCTGCCTGTGCCGCAATCTCAGGCAATACCATTAATATTGTTGATGCCTATAGCGCTACTGATTACGATTTTTCGGGTACGCGCCGTTTTGACGCAATCAACGGCTATCAATCCCGCTCATTTCTGACCGTGCCGATGAAGGATCACGAGCAGCATGTGATTGGCGTTTTGCAATTGATCAACGCGGAAGATACGGTGAATGGGGCGATTATTCCGTTTGATCTGGATGATCAATACCTGGTGGAGTCGTTGGCTTCACAGGCAGCGGTGGTGTTGACTAATCGGCAGTTGATTGATCGGCTGGAAGAGCTGTTCGTTGCCTTCACCAAAGTGATCTCGAATGCGCTGGATGAGAAATCTCCTTACACACATGGCCATTGTCTGCGAGTGCCAGAAATTACCATGTTATTGGCAGATGCCGCTAGTAATACGCAAGAAGGGCCATTAAAGTCGTTTCTTCTGAATGATAAAGATCGGCGCGAACTGGAAATTGCCGCTTTGATGCATGACTGCGGAAAAATTACCACGCCTGTTCATGTAGTGGATAAATCGACCAAGCTAGAGCGGATTTTTGATCGCATTCACTTGGTCGATGCGCGCTTTGAGGTGCTGAAGCGCGATGCCCGTATTGCCATGTTGGAGGCGCAATTGGGTGCTCGATTGGGGGCTCGATCGGAAGGGGCGGATGTTGCTGCGGATGTTGCTGCGGATGTTGCCACGGATGTTGCCACTCTCGCAGCGCAGGAGGCGGAATACACGCGTTATTGCGCTGAGTTGGACGAAGCGCGTGCTTTCTTGCGGCAAGCCAATGTTGGCGGTGAATTTATGTCGCCGGAGAAGCAGGCGCGGGTGCGCCACATTGGCACCGCTTATCGCTGGCTTAATTCGGCTAGCGGTGCGACGGAATCGGAGCCGTTGTTGAGCGAAGAAGAAATCGCCATGTTGTGCATCGCCAAAGGTACGCTGTCCAATGAAGAGCGTGACATCATTAATTACCATATTGTATCAACCATAAAAATGCTGGAGGCTTTGCCTTGGCCGAACCACTTGCGGCATGTGCCTGAATTTGCCGGGGGCCATCATGAGCGTATGGATGGCAAAGGTTATCCGAAAGGTTTGAAGCGCGATCAAATGTCGGTACAGGCACGCATCATGGGTATTGCCGATATTTTTGAAGCATTAACCGCGTGCGACCGCCCTTATAAACCGGGTATGACCTTATCGCATTCGTTGGCGATATTAGGGCGCATGAAGCTAGAGCATCACATTGACCCGGATTTGTTTGATGTTTTTGTGCGCGAGAAGGTTTATCTCGCTTATGCGCGCACCCACCTTAAGCCTGAGCAGATTGATGTGGTGGATGAAAATGCCATTCCCGGTTACCGCGTCGATGTGGTCACCCCCCAATAATAGTTAATACGGAGTTTAAACCACCATGAACTTGCGTTCGCGTCGCTTTGTAGGTCAATTTTCGCTGAGTACTTTGCTGGTGGTTTTATTGATTTTGCACCTGGTGGGTTATATACGGCTGGGTTTTGTTGAGAATCTCGACAATGCCATGTATGACCTGAAAGTGCGTTTGACCGCATCGCAGCAGATTGATGATCGCGTCATTATTGTGGATATTGACGATAAGAGTTTGCAAGCTGAAGGCCGTTGGCCGTGGCCGCGCGAAAAATTGGCGCGCATGCAGACCAATCTGTTCGAGCAATATGGCGCGGCGGCAGTGGGCTATGACGTGGTGTTTTCTGAGCCGGATGCCAGCTCGGGTTTGCCTGTGCTGGAAGCCCTTGCCGCGAAGGAATTAAAGCATCAGCCGGCATTTATTGGTATTCTCGATCAACTTCGCCCGCGTTTGGATTACGATAAATTAATGGCGGAATCGTTTGCCAAGGGCATGTCGGTGCTCGGTTATTACTTCAATGTTAATGAGGGGGCTGAACGCATTGCATCCTTGCCGCCGCCGCTGTTCACCCAGGAGGATTTGGGGGCGCATTTGGGCGGCGTAGGAAGCGAATTTATGCGCGCGCAGGGGTTTGGCGGCGCGTTGCCGATGTTTTTGGAAACCGCTACTGCAGCAGGCTACTTTAATTCTTTACCGGATAATGATGGTGTTATTCGGCGCATGCCGGTGCTGATACATTACAAGGATGGCTTTTACACCTCTTTGCCGATTCAACTAACGCGTGCAGCGATGGGGGTAGAGAAGATTAACCTGCTTAATCCGGGCGGCGATGGCGTCAATCAGATTTTGCCGTTTGCCTTGGATGTGGGCGATTTAAAAGTCCCGTTTGATACGCAAGGTGGTGTCTTGGTGCCGTACCGTACTTTTGGTGCTTATCGTTATGTTTCGGCCACCGACGTCATTAATGGAACCGCACCGGCCAGTGAGCTGGAAGGCCGGATTGTGTTGATCGGCACGACAGCGCCTGGTTTAGCCGATATTCGGGTGACGCCGATGAGTGAGGTGTTCCCCGGCGTAGAAATTCATGCATCCTTGATTTCCGGCATTCTGGATCAGAATTTGAAATGGAAGCCGCGTCAGGTAGCCGGGTTGAACGTGGCTGCCATCGTGTTATTAGGGGTGTTGTTGGGTTCTTTATTGCCGATGGCGACGCCCTTAATCGCTGCAATGATTACCTTCGCTATTCTTACTTTGATTGTCGGGTTGGACCTATGGGCTTGGAATTCGCTGAATATGGATTTTGCCATCGGCGCACCGTTGATCACCGTGGTGGGCATGTTCGTCGGCAATATGTCGTATGGTTTCTTCGTCGAGTCGCGTGCCAAAGGACAGATCACCAAATTGTTTGGCCAATATGTGCCCAAGGAATTGGTTGAGGAAATGAGCCGTGATCCGGATCGTTACAATTTGAAAGGCGAATCGCGCGAAATGAGTGTGTTGTTCTCGGATATTCGCGATTTCACCAGTATTTCGGAAGGTTTGCCGGCGGCATCGCTGGCCGAAATGCTGAATTTCTACCTGTCATCTATGACGCATATCGTGCAACAACGGCGCGGCACCATTGATAAATATATCGGCGATGCGATTATGGCGTTCTGGGGCGCACCGGTGCCGGACGCTAACCACGCGCGCGATGCGATTCAAGCCGCTTTGCAAATGCAGCAGGATCTGGCGTTGTTGAACCCGCAATTGGTCGAGCATGGCTGGCCGGCCATCAAGATAGGCATTGGCGTTAATTCCGGCAAGATGAGCGTGGGGAATATGGGCTCTGAATTCCGAATGGCTTACACCGTCATGGCGGATGCGGTCAATTTGGCTTCGCGGCTGGAAGGTTTAACTAAGCAGTATGGATTGGGTATTCTGGTGGGTGAGGCGGCGGTTGCGCATTGCCCGGATATCGAATTCATGAAGGTCGATGTCGTGCGGGTTAAAGGCAAAGTAAACCCGGTGGCCATTTATGAACCGCTCGGCATGCAAGGCGAGCTGGATGCCGCAGCCTTGAAGCGCAAGCAAGATTTTGAACAGGCGATTAGCGCGTTTTTAGCACTGAACTTTGATGAAGCGGAAGCGGTTTTGCGTAAAGCGCATAAACGCAATCCATGTAAACTGTATGAGGTTTATTTAGACCGCATCGCGCACTTCCGTGACAATCCGCCACCGGCAGATTGGGATGGGGTGTTTACTTATACGACGAAGTAGGGTTTCGGGGAAGCCATTCCGGCAAAACATCCGGCTGAAGCAACGGCGTTCAACAGAGGTTTCCAGGTCTGCCCCCGGTTTTTATTATTGTCCGATCAGGGTGCGCAATTGCTCGCGGATGGCGCGGAGTCGGTCGCTGGTGGAGCCGTCAATGTCGCGGAGTTGGGCGAGTTCGGCGTTGG
>CAYWXO010000104.1:0-3864 GCA_964462255.1 uncultured Thiobacillus sp.
CCAGCCCCCCTTCAATAACCTGCACCATATCCCCCCCGGATTCCGCTACGCTGCATCCAGGCTACTTATCAACCATTTATTAGGTAGTCGGTATATGGGATCAAACAGGCGCTACCAACATTACCCCGATCCATCTTCAAGTAGCCTGGATGCAGCGTAGCGGAATCCGGGTTTCGTCACCAATCAACCCAGCACCCCTTCAACAACCTGCACCATATCCCCCCGGATTCCGCTACGCTGCATCCGGGCTACTTATCAGCCATTTATTAGGTAGTCGGAATATGGGTTTGCAGCGGCACTACCAACATTACCTGGACCCATTTCAGGTAGCCTGGATGCAGTGTAGCGGAATCCGGGTTTTGTCATCAACCAACCTAGCCCCCCTTCAAAAACCTGCACCATATCCCCCCGGATTCCGCTACGCTGCATCCAGGCTACTCACCTGCAATTTTTCCAATGATTTACTCTTCTCTATCTGATATTCAGCCAGGGTTAAATTGCGTAGGTGTGATTCTCTACCAGCATCGTTATGCACAAACCCCACGCTGGCGACGTAGGGTTCAATGATGTGTATTTTCTGCAACGGGGTGACGATGAGCAGTTGCAGGTTCAATCGTTTAAACAATTCCAGGCCAAAGCGGGCGGATTCGTCGGAGCCGCGCCCGAACGCTTCATCAATCACCACGAAGCGGAAGGTGCGGGAATGCGTCGCGCTGCCTTTCAAATCAGACTCCAAGCCGAACTGATAGGCCAAACTGGCGGCGAGCACGGTGTAGGCCAGTTTCTCCTTCTGGCCGCCGGATTTGCCGCCGGAATCGGTGTAATGCTCATATTCTTTGTCATCCTCGCGCCAGCGTTCGGCCGCGGCGAAGATGAACCCATTGCGCACATCGGTGACTTTGCGCGTCCAGCGTCGGTCCATGTCGCTCTGCCCTTCCCGGCCGCGAAAGCGTTCGATGATGGCTTTGACTTGCAGAAACTTGGCTTCGGAATACTGCGCATCTTCAGAACCGGTCACAGTGCCTTCAGTGCAAGCACGTAATTCTGCCTGAAAATCGCGAATCTCCACGTCCGGGCTGGCTTGCGCTTCCAACTCAATATAACGGCCGGGGTTATAATCAATTTGCCGTAAGGATTGATTGATACGCTCTATGCGTTCCTTAATCGTTAGCCGATCACGCGCCAGTTGCGATTGAAAGTTAGCCACTTCATTGATGGCATTTTCATTAAGCAATACCTTGAAACGTGCCTCGAAACGCGGCAAATCATCCGCCTGCAAGCGGTCAAGCATGGCGCGATATTCATGCGCCGCTTCCACCGCCACATCCACTTCCTGTGTTTCCGCTAGATTGGCAGTTTTGTAGCTGCGCATGGCGTCGATAATCTTGTCACGCAAGCGCTTGATGCGCACTTCTTCGTTGTCGATTTTACCTTGCAGCCATTCCCGCATTTCCCGCTCGCGCGGATCACACGATTCCACCGTTAACGTCTGCGTGGCGGCGGCTTCCGCGCGCAACGCAACCAATTGCGGGAAGCGTAATTGACGCACCGATTCATCAAGCGATGCCCACAGCGCCTGGCTGTCGGTCAATTGCCTGTGCGCTTGCGACTGCCTTTCTTCGATGCGGGCTTGTTCCTGATTGCGTTCGTGCAATTCACGCTCGGTTTGCGTCAAGGCATCATCCAATGCCGCCAATTGTTTAGCCAAGGCTTGCAATAAATCAGAGGCCGCTTCCAGTGTGGTGCGTTCACCTTGTAGATTAGCGATTTCGGCGACCAGCGGCTGCCAATCCAGCTCTTGAAAATCGCGAAATTCGCCAATACGCGCCAAGCGCAGAGACTGCTCCTGCCCTCGCGTTAACTCCGCCTGAATACCAGACAACACATCCGCCAGGGTTTGCATGGTCTTTTCCATGCTACGCGCGCGTTTTTCCAGCGCGGCAATCTTGGCCTCATTACTCCAGCCCAGCACGAAACGGCTGCGGTCGTCGATCCGGTGTCGATCATCCTTTTCATGCCGTTCGCCGCCGGATTTGATCTGGCCGGCACGCGTCACCGCTTTCTTTTCTCGCCGAAACTGCGCCAGGTCTTCACAGCAGACGTAATCGAAACGCCGCGCCAATTCCTGCTCTAGCCAGGCGTAGAACGGCGAATCCGGCTTGATGAGCAATTTACGTGTCAATGATGCCGCTGAAGTAACTTGTACGCTGTACGTGTCGATGCTTAACTCGCGCACGCGGTAATAGACCAGCCGCCCATGTAATGAATTTCGATCAACCCATTCCGCCACCGCCGCATAGTGAACATCCGGCACCAGCAAAGACAGGCCGAATTGATGCAACAGCCGTTCCGCCGCCCCCTCCCACAGTTTTTCTTCGGGCCGCACCTGAATGAGTTCACCGGCAAAAGGCAGGGCCGCGACCTCCAGTTTTAATGCGCTGCACAAGGTATGACGAATGGCTACCTGCGCCTCATCAATATTGCTGCGCCGCGCGCGTAAGCCGGTCAATTCCTGTTCCAGCAGCTTATGTTCATTTTTCTGCGTACGCAGATCGACGCCGGCTTCGGTATAGCGATTCTGTTGTACTGCTTCTTTATTACGCAAATTAACCGCCAGCGTTTCGCAGACACCGCGATTGCTGACAAAACGCTCCGGCCCAGTCATTGCCAGCAAGCCTAACTCGCGCGCCAATTCTGCATAACGCTCTGCGCGTTGAAAGCGTCGATTCTTCTCCGCTTCCTTAGCGTTTATTTCGGTGTTGATCCAGGTCAGACGATTACCGCCATGGTCGGCAATGTCACGTTTAAGCTGATCGCGCTCGGCGGCCTGACTGCGCCGCGTAGCATCGAGCACCTGAATACGCGCCGCACCACGTCGATGTTCCACTTCGAAGCTGAACAGACGCTTTTCCAACAACTCCGCTTTCAATCCGGCAAACCAGGCCTTAAGGGCATCGCGTGCACCACGCAAGGCATCAACCTGCGCGCTCCACTCAGCATACATTGCGCAATCAGCCACTAAAGGCTGCAAGCGCGCCACCTGTTCCTTCGCCTTCAGCACGGCACTATGCGCGCGATTGAGATCGTCAAAATGCTGAATCAGCGCGTTAATACGTGCTTCAACTGCAAACGCTTCCAGCATGTGTTCGCGCACAAAATCAGTCAGATTACCGACTGATTTCATCGACACCGTTTGATGAAATAATTCCAGCGCCTGCTCGTTTTCAATACCAAAACGACGGCGAAACCAAGCCCCATAAGACGGAAAACTATCGAATATTTCGATGCCGCGGCGTGCACGCAGCCGTTTGCGTAACGTGTTGATTTCGCTACCAAAGCCGGAGAAATCTTGCAGGATACTTAACGCTTTATCAGCAACAATATAGAAGCGTGCCGGCTGCCCTTGCGCTTCCTTGAACCAGAACACCTGCGCTAAAGTCACGTCCTGTTCAAACCCTGCATTACGAAATACGCCTAGGATAACGGCATAGCAATTGGCATCCCGCAACGCCACCGGCTTCGCACTTAGGCCACTATCGGCGCGCTCAGATTTGAAGTGACCCAGCACATAAGAACGTAGCGAGCGCTCGCGCGCTTCCGCTCCCGCCGCTTTGTTATAGGCGACACGCTGCGCCGGCACCAGCAAGGTGGTCACTGCATCTACTAACGTTGATTTACCGGAGCCGATATCCCCAGTCAGCAGCGCGTTTTCCCCATTCGGCGACAACGTCCAAACATGTTTATCGAACGTACCCCAGTTGTAAACCTCTAGGCGATGCAGCCGAAAACCAGCTTGCGGCGGCGGGGATAATACGGCATCTTCGTTCGCGTTATTGTTCAAGCGGCGGTCTCCGCGGAATCATC
>CAYWXO010000104.1:3964-10452 GCA_964462255.1 uncultured Thiobacillus sp.
CCGTTGATCAAACTCGGCCAGCCATTGCGCATCGACGTAAGCCTTCAGGATACGGCGCACTTCAAAGCCGCCATTTTGCGATTTCAATTTACGTAAAAAACCAAGATCTATAATCTTGTTGATGTGCGTATCAACCTGGTCAATCAAGCGCGTTTCGTTGCTGCCACTGGGCAGAAAAACGCGCACTAATTCGACAATGTCATCGCGTGACAGCATCAGCCGACTGCTACTGCCCTCTGTGCCGGCACCGGCATCGAATTCAGCCAGCTTTTTACGCAACAATGCCAGCAGCAAACTCACTGGAAACGACAACGCGCGTCGTTGCAGCAGGCGCGGCAATGCCACCTCACCTTCAACCGCAGGCCGACTATACAAGTAAGCATAACCTTCAGACTCATCCAACAACAGCGCCAAGCCCAGCACGGCGATGTAATCGCGTACCCGTGCCTGTAACAGCAACAAATCTTGCCACAGCGCCGCTTCATTTTCCCGATACAAAACACCGCGCAGCAAACTAATCAACACGCGCGATAGGTTAGCAGCCGGCTCTTCACCGGCAACGCTTGCATCTGTTACATCCATGGCTTTCATCTCGTAAATATCACGCGCGGCAAATGCGCAACCCGCTGGCGGCCGCTGGCATCGTGCCAATGCACCGACTCTAATGTCGTCTCGTCAAACACGGCCTTAACGTCTTCACTCGCCAAAGTCAGGTAAGTCACCAGCTCGGCCAAGCCGTGTTCAAGGGGATGTTGCTGCACTAAGGCATGCAATGTTACCTGCACATTTTCTTGCAGCGATTGCCGTATCCAGCGGGCAAGCTGCGCCTTATCCACCACCACATGGCTGAACAAGGCGTCGGTTTCCGCTGCGTCCATGCCCGCTTGCAACACCTGTTCGCTAATCTGCGGGCGATGACTGGGGGTAAACAATGGCCGTTCCATCAGTAGTTCTATGTCGGCGCTCGCTTCTTCCAAGGTCATAAACGGGCCTATTGGCGGCGATTGCCTAATGGCTAAAGCCTTAATTTCGATGCCGCGCAACACTTCCATAATGCGGCGATTTTCCAGCCAAGCCTGATCATCGAGAAAACGACGTAACTGCTGCGACAACAACGCCACGGTACGCTGGGTATGTTCACCCGCTTCCAACCAATCGTAATGAATCCGCTTTAGGCGTGCATCGGGGTTTAGCGTTTGCACTGCAGCCAAATCAAACGCAGAAGTCAGCAGCGTGGACAGTTCTTCCTGCCGCGCCGGCGACATGAGAAAATCCCAGAAGGCGCGAAAACTGCGGCCCTGATCCGAATCGGCGATCACATCGCGTTCACCGAAAATACTTTCCAGCAGCGCGCCTTTGCCACCTTCCCACAAGGCAATGCGTTCACGCACGCTCCGATCCAAATTGCGGAAGTTCTGCTCCACTTCGCGGAAATCAGCCAGCAAATCACGCGCCGTCGTTGCCACTTGCTGGAAACGGTCTTTTACCTCGGTATCATTGAGTAGATCGAAATCACCATCCTGCACGCGCGCGATTTCGGCTTCAATTTCTGCGCGCCGCTTTTCCAGTTCGCGAATACGCTCTGCCGGATCGGCCTCAGAGCCGGCCACCATCTGACGCAGTAAATCAAACACCGTCAACAAACGCGACTCGGTGCCAACGAAACTGCGTTGCGTCAGGCCCTCCAGCCAAGCCAACGCCTTTTCTGTCGCCGGCGTCAGGTCGAAATGCGCTTCGTCGGAACCCGTCGGGTAAAACTTGCGTAGCCAGCCTTTATCGTTCGCCGCCCAATCATCCAGATAGTGCGCAGCAGTACGGGGAAAGGCGGCGTCCCCCAGCGTTAAGCGGAGATTGAACAACACATCTTCCAGCTTTTCGACTAGATCGACTTGCGCCATAACGCGCACGTTCGGCGTCACGAAAACCTGCTGCAAAAAGCTGGCCACCAGCGGCGCATGCGGCGAATCCAGTAAACGCCAGGCAGGATGGTGACGGCGCAGGCTATCCAGGGTGAAATAATCAAGGCTCATACGGAGAAATTACTTCGCCAGCATCGCCTTCAGCGCCGACAAGCGGCGGCGACCTTCTTCTTTCACTTCGCCGCCTTCTTGCGCGGCACCAGAGCCAGAGCGTTTGACCTGTTCTTCGTCAATTTCATTCAGAAAACGCGAGGCATCACAGGCAACTACCTCACCGCCACGCTTACGTTTGGCACACCAACTAATGGTTAAGCCGCGTTTGGCGCGCGTAATGCCGACATACATCAAGCGGCGTTCTTCTTCCAGGCGCGGGCCTTCCAGACATTCACGGTGCGGCAGAATCTCTTCTTCCACGCCGACCAGATAAACATGCGGAAACTCTAGACCTTTCGCAGCATGTAAGGTGGATAAACGTACGGCATCGACTTCTTCGTTGTCGCGCCCTTCCAACAAATTCATCAAGGTTACCATCTGCGTTAAATCAATCAGTGTCTTACCGTCTTCCGTCGCTTTCTTGGTCAGCCAGTCGACAAAATCGCGCACGTTTTGCCATTTCGCCTTGGCGGCGCGATCATCTTCCGTCTCATACAACCATTCTTCATATTGAATCGCCGCCAGCAATTCACTAAGCAAACTACCGGCTTCTTCCTTTTCGGCGCGCTCCGCAATGCGGTTAATAAAATTACAAAAGGTCAGCAATGGCTCTAATTGCCGTTCCGGTAAATGGGTCTGAAAACCGGCTTCAAACGCGGCCTCGAACAAACTGATATGGCGCTGGCCGGCATGGTCGCCTAATTTTTCGAGCGTACTGGCACCGATGCCGCGACGTGGCGTGGTCACCGCGCGAATAAACGCCGGGTCGTCGTCCTGGTTAGCAATCAAGCGTAAATAGGCGGTCAAATCCTTAATTTCTGCTTTATCGAAAAACGATTGCCCGCCAGAAAGCTGATACGGAATCTTCGCCTCGCGCAATGACTCTTCAAACAAGCGCGCCTGGTGGTTGCCCCGATAAAGAATGGCGTAATCGGCAAAACGGGTACGACACTCGAATTTGTGCGCCGAAATACGCAAAGCGACCGTTTCCGCCTCATGCCGATCATCGCGGCACTGCAATAAATCTACGAGATCACCTAAGCCATGTTCGCTCCACAGATTCTTTTCATGCAAGCGCGGATTGTTTTTGATGACGCTATTCGCCGCCCGCAAAATTCGCTGACTGGAGCGGTAATTCTGCGTCAGCGCGATGATTTTCAGGCTGGGGTAATCGGTGCTGAGTCGGTGCAAATTTTCTACATCGGCACCCCGCCAGGCATAAATGGCTTGGTCGTCGTCACCCACCGCGGTAAAGCGGCCGGCAGCGCCAGCCAATAACTTCAGTAATTCATATTGCGCACCATTGGTATCCTGATATTCATCCACCAATAAATAGCGTAAACGCCCCTGCCAAGTGGCCAGCGCCTCGGGATGTTCTCGAAATAGCTCAACATTGAGACGAATCAAATCGTCAAAATCCATCGCCTGATACGCGCGCAAGGTGTCCTGATAAGCCTGATAGGCCACGGCAAACTGACGTTCTGCCTCGTCGGTCGCCGCCAACAGCGCGGCTTGCGGTGTCAACAAGGCATTTTTCCAGTTTGACACCACACTGGCCGCTTGCCGTAAACCGGCCTTGTCAGCCGTTTTCAGAATGTCCGCCAGAATTTGCTGTGCATCGGCAGCATCGAGTACCGAGAAACGCGGCTTGTAGCCTAAGCGTTTCGCCTCATGCCGCAAAATTTGCAAACTGAGCGAGTGAAAGGTGGAAACGGTCAACGCTTTACCTTGCTTGCCCGGCAACAATTCAGTCACCCGTTCGCGCATCTCACGTGCCGCTTTATTGGTAAAGGTTATCGCCGCAATATGGCGCGCATCAATGCCGCATTCGGTCGCCAGGTAAGCGATTTTACGGGTAATCACCCGCGTCTTGCCGGAACCGGCACCGGCTAATACGAGCAAAGGCCCATCTAAATATTTGGCAGCTTCGCGCTGCTGCGGATTAAGACCGGACAGCATGGGTGGAGGTTTGCATTATTTATACCGGTAACTTATGCCGTTAACTTATGCCGTTAACATTAGCAGGCGTTGAATGGTGTCAGCGCGCCGAAAGGTGGCTGACAATTGCAGCGTCGAGATAGCATTTTCTCCATATAAATCACTGAGTGCGTCGAGGTCGAGCAGCGTCTTGACAGACAAATCAACGAAAGCCAATGACTGCAAGCGGGTCGGGGCGGCCACATTCAATTCGTCAGCGGCCCATGCTCGAATCTGGTCTTGAACGCCGCCAAGACGTTGGTCGATGATGGCGGCATTCAGATTCATAGCACTTTCCCCGGCATTCTCCATAGCGTCACAGGTAATAACCACGCGAAAACAACCTCACCCCGCCAATGCATCCGTAACAATACCTTGCGCCTCGCGTACGATCTCTTGCAGATGTTCCGTACTCTTAAAGCTTTCTGCATACAGCTTATAAATGTCTTCCGTGCCGGACGGACGCGCGGCGAACCAGCCATTTGCCGTCGTCACTTTCAAGCCACCGATAGCTGCGTCATTACCGGGCGCGCGCGTCATTTTGGCGAGGATGGGTTCGCCGGCCAGCGTGGCGGCAGCGACGCGTTCTGCGGTCAATAACTTGAACGCTGCTTTTTGTGCCGGGGTGGCGACGGCGTCGATACGGACGTAATACGGTGTGCCGTGTTGTGCGGCCAGTTCCTGATAATAAACACCGGGATCTTTACCGGTTACCGCGGTAATCTCAGCAGCCAACAAGCCGAGAATGATGCCGTCTTTATCGGTCGTCCAAGCGCTGCCATCACGCCGTAAAAATGAAGCGCCGGCGCTTTCTTCGCCGCCAAAGCAAAAACTGCCATCAAGCAAGCCGCCAGAGAACCATTTAAAACCGACCGGCACTTCAAGGAATTTACGCCCCAGCCCGTTGACGACGCGATCAATCAAACCGCTCGACACCAGCGTCTTGCCGACGGCGGCAGTCAACGGCCATTGCGGCCGATGCGTCAGCAAATAATGAATGGCGACCGCAAGAAAGTGATTCGGATTCAGCAGACCCAGCGAAGGCGTCACGATGCCGTGGCGATCCACGTCGGCATCATTGCCCCAAGCAATATCGAAGCGGTCTTTCAGCTTGACCAAACTGGCCATGGCATACGGGCTGGAACAATCCATCCGAATCTTGCCATCGTGATCCAGCGTCATAAACGCAAAGGCCGGATCGACTTTCGGGTTGACGATTTCGATATTCAAACCATATTTCTCAGCAATCGGCTTCCAGTAGGCCACGGCAGCACCACCGAGCGGATCAACGCCGATTTTCAAACCAGCGGCGCGAATGGCGGCCATATCAATCACCGCGTCCAAATCGGCGACATAAGGGCTGACGAAATCACTCTGCAAGGTAGTCGGTGCCGCCAATGCTTGCGCGTAAGGCACACGCTTAACTTCTTGATTGCCGGCAGCCATTAAGGCATTAGCGCGCTGCTCAATCCAGCCGGTGGCATCGGTATCGGCCGGGCCACCATGCGGCGGGTTGTATTTGATGCCGCCATCACGCGGCGGATTATGCGACGGTGTAATGACGATGCCATCGGCGCGCGGCGCGTTATCAACCCGGTTGTAAGCCAAAATCAGGTGCGAAATAACCGGGGTCGGCGTGTAGCCATCATGGCTCTGCATACGGGTTTCGACGCCGTTTGCTGCCAAAACTTCTAGTGCGCTGCATTGCGCCGGCGCGGATAAAGCGTGCGTATCCTTACCTAAAAACAATGGCCCGGTAAAGCCTTGCGCGCTGCGGTATTCGCACACGGCTTGGGTAATCGCCAGAATATGCGCTTCATTGAAACTGCCGTTAAGAGCGCTGCCACGATGACCGCTGGTGCCAAAAGCAACGCGTTGCGTTGGCTGATTGACATCAGGTTGCGTGAAATAGGCGGCCAGTAGGGCGGGAATATCGGTCAAAACGTCGGCGGGAGCCGGTTGACCGGCGAGAGGATGCGTCATGTCAGTTCTCCAGGTGAATGAATAATTTGCTGACCGGATTTTACGTCCTCTTGACCGCAGACACCTGCGAAGAACACTCGCCAACCGCATTCAACCCCATCAATGTGGATTGAATTTCTCCGCCAGTTGCAACAGTTTTTCCTGCCGTTGCTGCGCCTCCAGCTCGGCTTTGCGCCGCTCCGCCGCCTTTTTGTAGCGATCGCGCAAAGTTAACGCCGCGGTAGATTGCTGATCCGCAGTCACTTCGCCAACCGGGTTGCCGTCCAGATCCAGCCGCGGCACGCCTTGCACCAGCGCTTTGAGATAGCGCGTTTTCGCCGTGTGATTCTGCAATGCCATGCGAACTTGCACTTTCGCCAGCTCCGGCATGCGCGCCATCAAGGCCTTATGCACACCTATCGCCAGCGGCCGATAGTCGTGAAAAACCGGAAACTCTTTGTATAAGCGCACCAGCAA
>CAYWXO010000104.1:10552-12038 GCA_964462255.1 uncultured Thiobacillus sp.
ACAAGAATGTGCGGCAAAACGCGAATTCGCACCTCGCCATATTGCACGACCTGGCCGGCGCGTATCTTGGCTGTTTTACGCAGCTCAGGCAGGCCATCGACCCGCACGCGTCCGCTCTCCACCAAAACCTTGCCGTGGCCGCCGCTCTCGGCGACACCCGCTAATTTAAGTAAATCACACAGCGCGACAAATTCGCCGCGCAAGGTGAAATCCGTTTCTGTCTTAAGGTTGATTTCAGTTGGGTTCATTACAGCTCGTCCTAGGTTAAAGCAACGTGATTGGTTCAATATGCACCGTGCTGAGCGTATCAGTCAGCCACACCTGACCATCCTGAATAGTGCATTGCAAGCGCATGCTGCGGTTGGCCAGCGCCGCCAGCGCCTGGCTTGCCTCCAGCGGCAAATTGATGACGCGCAGATTCTTCATCCGCTCATGCTTACTCTTATTAGCAGTCCACCACATATCCGCCGTACGCCCACCGTAACTCACCAACACCACTTGCGAAGCGCGACCGCACGCTTTCCGCGTCCACTTTTCATCCGGCAGACCGACATCAATCCACAAGTCGATGGCACCGGTTAAATCCTTCTGCCAGACATCCGCCTCATCATCGGCGCACATACCCTTGCCGAAACTCAATTGCGCATGCGCAAACAGCGCAAAAGCAAACAAACGCACCATCATGCGTTCATCGGTTTCGGACGGATGCCGCGCCAGCGTCAAACTATGCTCGGCGTAATACTGACGATCCATATCGGCGATCTGCAGATCGGCTTTGAAGATTGTTGCTTTAATAGCCATTAAGGGAAACCCGAGGAACAATAAGAAAAAGATTCAGGCATCCAGCCGCGCCGCAACTTCTTGAATCAACACCCAAGGTGCCGCCACCACCGCCCAAAACTGACTTTGCTGCTGATGCCATTGCAGCGCGTCTTCACTGGCCACGCGCGCAATTTGCCCTTGCCTCAACCAAGCTTCAACGGCGGCTTTATCATCGCGCGCCAGCGTCAACGCAACATCAACCAAATCAAGCTCAGCCGCCACTTTAATCAACACGCCGCGCGCAAAATGCCGCTCCAACTCGCTCCAGGGCAATTTGCCGGTTTCAGCATTCAACTTGGCACGCAGCAATTCATCGGCTTCGGACATGGTCATCACGGGTCAGTAAAAAAGGGCGTGCATTGTAATAGTGATAAGCAGCTTAACTACGCAGCAATGCAAAATTCAAAACCACCGCTTACGACGTCACGAAATCAGCTGTTACTACCCTATTTTTTAGTGTTACACGGAAAATGTGCCGTCAGTGCCTTTTGCAGAACCGCACCGGCTGGCTGCTTCAACATATCAGGGTGCTTACCGATCCAATCTACCAAAGCCCCCGGCGCTTTCTCCTTATCACTGCCGGCAAGGCAAAAAGTGACTTTGTCCTTGCTGTAAAAGTGTGCAGCATCAATATAACCATTGAGATAGCTATGGCACATCACCG
>CAYWXO010000105.1:0-11598 GCA_964462255.1 uncultured Thiobacillus sp.
ATTAAATAAGCGTTGCCTTTCCTCAGTCGTAATGCCTATCCCGGTATCTTGTACAACAAATCGCACTAAAACATCACACTCTGATTGTTCCAACACATAGCCATATAAAGTCACTGAACCACTATGGGTGAATTTAATGGCATTACCGACATAATTCAGCAAAATCTGCGTTAAACGTATCGCATCCGCGTAAAGAAATGGCGGTATATCTTCGGTATAGATGGAAAACAGCAGCCCTTTATCGCGGGCACGATCCAGCATCAATGTCGATATTTTCCCAATCACATCCGCAAGGCGAAAATTGGTCGGGGCCAACTCCATACGGCCCGCTTCAATTTTCGATATATCGAGAATGTCATTAATAATGCCGAGCAAATGTTCTGCTGCACCAGAAATTTTGTGCAAGCGGCTACTTTGCAATGCGGTGGTTTCATCACGCAGCAACAAATGCGTTAAGCCAATGATTGCATTCATGGGTGTGCGAATTTCATGGCTCATGTTGGCGAGAAATCGACTTTTAGCAATACTGGCAGCCTCTGCGGCTTCTTGCGCCGCGTAAGCGTGTTCGACTTGTTCAGCTAAGGCGATTTGGTGGGTAATATTTTCTTGTATCGACAAATAATGCGTAATATGCCCGTCAGCATCTCGTATCGGGGAAATATGCGCGATAACAATAATTTGAGAGCCGTCTTTGTTACGATTAAAAAACTGCCCCTTCCAAACTTCGCCCGCATTCAAGGCAACATGCATCCCCCGATAGGTAGATTCAGGTGTTTTACCAGATTTAAAAAAACCCGCCATTCTACCAACAGCTTCATGGGCGGAATATCCTGAATGCTGCGTGAAAGCTTTATTGACATACTGTATGCGTTTATCGGCATCGGTAATAATGACGCAATTAGGATTCTGCTCAACAGCTAGCGAGAGCATACGCAATTTATCTTCATTATTTTTTCGACTTGTTATATTGCGCGCAATCGAAAGCACGCCCACCCGTTGACCGGCATTATCGGTCACAGGGGTTTTAATTATTTCCCAATAAAGAATGGATTGCGTAGTAGCGGCTTGGCTGTCAAATTCAAACGTTTGCGCTACGCCACTTTGTATAACCTTCGCATCAAAAACGGCTAATTTTTCGACAATATCGGCTAAAAATATCTCACCGCCACGATTATCAACTTCTCCCGCACCGTGCAAGCCAAACGCCTGCAAGGCAGCAGGATTATAATTACTATATTCTCCAGTTATACTTTTAAACCATATCGGGTCTGGAATCGTCGTGAGAAGAGATTGAATTGTCGAGGATTTTTCTTCCAAATACTTTTCAAGTTTACGATTAGCGGTAAGCAAGGAAAATTGCTGATCCAATAGCGTAAGCTGCGTTCGAATCCGTGCTTGGACGACCGCCGTGCTGAATGGTTTTGAAATAAAATCAACGGCACCGGCATCAAGCGCACGGGTTTCTGTGGCAATTTTATTATCACCGGTGACAAAAATAATCGGAATAGCGGCTAGACGCGGATTGGATTTGATATGCGCACAAACCTCAAACCCATCCATGTTTGGCATGGCTGCGTCCAACAAGATCACATCAGGAAGCAATGCAGATTCCAGACGCCGCAACGCTTCTTCGCCACTATTGACCGATTCAACCTGCCCGAAATTGCTTAACGTAATAGCGAGCAGTTTAGTAATAATAGGATCATCATCAACCACCATTAAATGTCTTGGCTTCATCTTGATTACGATTAAATCCTGATAAGTTGATTTTCCATGGACGGCGGTTTTAGTATATGAAGAATATGATTGAGCCGCTGATCTATTTCAGTACTGATCTCAAAATTCTTTAACGCTTGCTCAATACCATCGTGTAATTGCATTTTTAAACTATTTTCTTGTTCACCGGTCAAATCCATGGTAACAAACGCATGCTCCAAATTATTTAACAAGGCATCAAACTGCGTACGGGTATTAAACTGCTGCTCTCGGTAAAGAAAAAGCAAATCCTCAACTGTCGAGGCAATCTCTATTTGCAGTGAACTAGCGCGCATCACCATTTCTTTACGCGTGGTAATGCTCTCGGCAATAGCTTCCGCACTTTCGGCCAGAATAACAATGTTATCGCATAATCTTTTTGCTTTTTCTGCGTCATCCGGCAGATCAGTAATTAGAATTAACACATTATCGTAATTCACCACAAAACGCCGACTAAATTGAAAAGTTCGCCCCATCAAAGCGCTCTTTTCCAAAATCGACTCCTCCAAAGGAGACGCCTTACCATTAGGCGTTAGCGTATAATTATGTGCGTTTCCACGCACCAAAATATGACAATGGATGTGATATTCAGCGGTTGCCTCAAAAAGCTGCTGCGCGAGGTCATCAAAATCAGTCAAGGCCAAGCTACTACGCATAAAACCGAGTAGCACACTGGTTTCTCCCAATTGGGCACGACAATCCTGCGCTATGGTTTGCAATGAGAGATTGTGCAAAGCCAAGGCTTTTTTCTCTTTGTGAAACTCAACAATATGCTCCGCTTTGCGCAACACAACTTCCGGCTCAAACGGCTTGATCACAAAATCATCGCCCCCTGAATCAAAAGCTTTAATACGTTCTGAGAGGTCATCGTGCGAAGAAACAAAAATAACCGGCATTTCATACGTAGCACGTAACCGGCTGCAGGTCTCAAAACCGTCAATGCCGTCCATTTCAATATCAAGCAAAATCAGGCTAGGCAAATCCTTCTGCTTGGCCAACCAGTCAAGACAAGCTTCACCCGAGTCAACACACTCAACCACAAAATTGGATTGCAGTGCCAAGCGTAAACTTTCCGTTGCTATCGGGTTATCATCGACAACTAAAACCTTACTCAATACAATATTGTCCTTCATCATATTACTCATAAATACCACCTGTATATTTAGTTAATTTGAATGAGAATGCCACTGAATGCATGGAATGAAATCAACTCTCGACTAAAACGCAGCTTGATGGCCTAATTACGCGCATCGCCACGTCATCACTGTGACAGAAATAATCCATGCGTTCTCTGACATTCATTATTTACTTGCTGACTATGTTCTGCTTGCCCGGCCCCGTCAATGCTGAAGAATCCCCGCCGCAATCTCTCGCCGACAGCATGAAAGAAAAGACACAACCCTTACTGAAAGCACTGAGCTTGCTGGGAACGCCATATAAATTTGGCGGCAATAACCCTGAAAAAGGCGTAGATTGCAGCGGCTTTGTCAAACACGTGTACAAAGAAACTGCTGATATAAGCTTACCGCGCAGCGCGACCGAAATGAGCAAGCAAGGTGAAAAAATAGGCCGCACTGAACTGAAACCGGGTGATCTGGTATTTTTCAACACGCGAAAACAGCCCAATTCGCATGTGGGTATTTATGCGGGCGATGGCGAATTTGTCCACGCCAGCAGCAGCCAAAGCAAACAGGTCATGATCTCGAATCTCTATGAAAAATACTGGGCCAGTCGTTTTAACGGAGCACGCCGTGTCTTACCCGCTGACTAAATTCTTCCTGCTGTGCGTCCTATTTCCGACACTCGCTAACGCCGCGTTGAGTGAAGAGGAAATGTTTTTCAAGGGTGTCAGCGACGTTAACGTTGGTGACCTGAAATTTTTAACGCAAGCCCCGGCAACGCCCGTGCATCACCATCAAAACCAAATCACGCTGACCGGCAGCAGCCTGACGGATGGCTGGGCGAAGCTGAAACAATGCCACCACCACCTAGATGCAGTGCCTGATATGCAAATTGTTTACGGGCTGGGGCGTATCCGCAATATCGCCATTGAAAGCAGCCATAATATTGGCCGCAGTTGGGTGCATGAAAACAGCGTACAAATGCAGCAGATTGATCGCGATGCCTCAATCTGTATTTCAGCAGAAACGCAGGCACTCGCCAGCCATGGCAACCATCAGTTCAGCTTAACCAATGGTCCTTATATGCGGCGTTTCCTGGATGGCTATTACCCAATGCAGGTCAGCCTGCAAGTGGTCGTGCAAGCGCCGGGGCTCCGCTTTTCGGCAATCGACCCCTTACCTCAACCCGGTTTTTTGGTGACGCAAACCAGCCCCGAATCCGCCAACGAAGTGACTTATCACGCCATTTTTGAAGGCGAATTGCGCACCAGAATCGACTTTTCGCACACGCCGCAATAATTTTGCAAATATTTGGTTGATAACCGTTCTCATTCATGTACAATCTCTGGCATCCGTTTTCATTCTCATTTACCTGGAGATCGTTTCATGAACTTTTTAAAATCTAGCCTGCTGGTTGCCTTGTTAACTGTTCCTGCACAAGCAGCCATCGCAGATGAAGTCGTGGTTTATTCAGCCCGCAACGAGCAACTGATCAAGCCTTTGTTTGACGCCTACACCAAGGAAACCGGTGTCAAGGTCAAATTTATCACGGATAAAGAAGGCCCCTTGATGGCGCGTTTAAAAGCCGAAGGCCGTAACACCCCTGCAGACGTTTTCATGACGGTAGATGCTGGAAACCTCTGGCAAGCCGCACAAGAAGATTTGCTCAAACCGATCAACTCCAAAACCCTTGCCACCAACATTCCTGCCCATTTACGTGATCCGGACAACACTTGGTTTGGCCTTTCGGTGCGCGCGCGGACTATTGTGTATAACCCCAATAAGATTAAACCCGGCGAGCTCACCAGCTATGAAGATTTAGCCAACGCCAAATGGAAGGGACGGCTTTGCTTACGCACCTCTAAAAAAGTTTACAACCAATCCCTAGTAGGCATGATGATGTATGAGCACGGCGAAGACAAAACAGAACAAATTGTGCGTGGCTGGGTTGCCAATCTAGCCACGACGCCCTTCCCTGACGACACCAAAACGATGGAAGCCGTTGCGGCAGGCCTGTGTGATGCCGCGATCGTCAACACCTATTATTTTGGTCGTCTGATGGCGAAAAAACCTAACTTACCTCTCGCTATTTTCTGGCCCAATCAAACAGGACAATCCAAGTCGGCTGGCGTGCATGTCAATGTTTCTGGCGCAGGCGTCACCCGCTATACGAAGAATGAAACCGGCGCAGTCAATTTACTGAATTGGTTATCCTCAGAAAAAGCACAAAATCTCTACGCCGATGTCAATATGGAATATCCAGCCAACCCCAAGGTAAAGCCGGATGCTGCGGTCGCCGCGTGGGGTTCCTTCAAACCGAACATGATCAACGTGGCACAAGCGGGTGCATTGCAAGCCAAAGCCGTCATGCTAATGGATCGCGCTGGTTTTAAATAAGGTTAGTCATACCCTCTCCATGACTTACAACGCATGTTAAACACGCAAAAGGTGCCGACTATCGGCACCTTTTCCCCTTCTGCTTTACCCTCTTGTTCAGCGCTATCCGGCAGGTTTTTCCCCTGGAGCATTGCTATTCTCCTCGCCTTGCTGACGCTGATTCCCATCGGCATCGTCGCTTCGTCCATGCTGCACCCAGATCAAGCAATATGGGATCATCTCTGGCAACATGTGCTGCCAGAATTACTGGTGAATACTCTCTGGCTAGCACTAGGCGTTGGCCTAGGCGTTACGCTATTAGGCACCGGCTTGGCGTGGCTGACCGCAGCCTGCGACTTTCCCGGTCGTAAATTTTTCAGTTGGGCGCTGCTGCTCCCGCTCGCCCTCCCCGCCTATGTCACCGCTTTCGTCTGGATTGGTTTACTGGATTTCACCGGTAGCCTGCCAACTTGGCTACGCGAAACCTATCACATTACATGGCTCCCCCCGATTCGCTCGCGCGGTGGCGTCATCTTAGTCATGACACTCGCGCTTTACCCGTACGTTTATCTGACAGCACGAACCGCCTTTCAAGGCCAAGGCCGCCGTCTGTTGGAAGCAGCCCAATCACTCGGCGTCAGCCGACGACGCGCCTTTTTTAGCATTGCCTTACCGATTGCACGCCCAGGCATCATTGCCGGACTCTCCTTAGCTTTGATGGAGACACTGGCGGATTTTGGCACCGTCTCAATTTTCAATTACAACACCTTCACCACTGCCATTTACAAGGCGTGGTTTTCCATGTTTTCTTTACCGGCAGCCAGCCAACTCGCTACCTTCCTGGTTTTCTTCGTCCTAGCCCTAGTGATGTTGGAGCAAATTTCACGTAATCGGCGCAATTTCGCCACCTCCGCACGCGGCGGCGGCGGCGCGCAACGTATTCGACTACACGCCGGCAATGCCCTGCTGGCCACACTCGCCGCCGGGCTGGTTTTCCTGCTCGCCTTTCTCATTCCCATGCTGCAATTACTGGTTTGGACGCGTGAAATCATCTCCATTGATTTAGACTGGCGTTACATTGATTTCGCCTGGCATTCGCTATTACTCGCCAGCATGGGGGCAACGCTCGTGGTTTGCTTGGCACTAGCATTAGGCTATGCGCAACGGCTGCATCCCACACCGGCCATGCAATTCACCACTCGTCTAGCCAATATCGGTTATGCCTTGCCCGGTGCAGTCCTGGCAGTAGGCTTCTACATCCCGGTGGCCGGTCTGGATAACCTGCTCATTGATACTTGGCGCGATTATTCCGGCCAGGAAATCGGGCAAATTTTCGGTGGCACACTTGCCGTAATGTTACTGACCTACTGCGCCCGTTTCCTAGCTGTCGGCTTTGGCCCAGTTGAAACCGGTTTGGCGCGCATCACGCGCAGTATGGACGAAGCTGCCCAAGTGCTCGGCAAAACCGGCATGAAACGTCTATTGCACGTCCATTTACCCATGTTGCGCGCACCACTACTCGCCGCCGCCGCACTGGCTTTCGTCGATATCATGAAAGAATTGCCAATCACGCTAATGACGCGCCCGTTTGGCTGGGACACCCTGGCTACGCGCGTATTTGAAATGACCTCCGAAGGCGAATGGGAACGCGCAGCCCTGCCCGCCGTCGCCATTTGTCTCGTTGGCCTGCTGCCCATCTATTTACTGGTAAAACATAGCGATGCTCGCACTTGAACACGTCGCCCTATCGTACGGTAATAAGTCCGTACTTTCAGATTTATCCTTCGTCCTTTCACCGGGAAAAATTGGCTGTTTGCTCGGTCCATCCGGTTGCGGTAAAACCACGGCACTCCGCCTGATCGCCGGCTTTGAAAAGCTCTCGGCCGGTGAAATTCGGATTGGCGCAGAAATCGTTAGTTACCCCGGCTACATCTTGACACCAGAACGTCGCCGCGTCGGTCTGGTGTTTCAGGATTACGCGTTGTTTCCCCATCTTAGCGTCGAGAAAAATATCAGCTTTGGCCTATCAGCATTGCCCGCAGCTGACCGTCGCCTGCGGGTGGCCGAAATGCTTGATCTGGTCGGGCTCAGCCATGAGGCAACGGCTTATCCACATCAGCTTTCCGGCGGCCAGCAACAGCGCGTCGCATTGGCACGAGCACTGGCACCGCGGCCCCGTTTACTGCTGCTGGACGAGCCCTTTTCCAATCTAGATGTCGAATTACGCGAAAAACTGTCCCTTGAAGTGCGCGACATCATCAAGCATGAAACCATCACCGCCCTCTTGGTCACGCACGACCAGCACGAAGCCTTTGCCATGGCAGATGCCATCGGCGTGATGAATAAAGGTGTTATTCAGCAATGGGATACACCTTATAACCTTTACCACCAACCCATTAATCGTTTTGTTGCTGACTTTATTGGCCAAGGTGTTCTTCTACCCGGCGAAGTGCTTAATAACCGACAAGTCGAAATTGAACTTGGCGTTCTGGAAGGCAGCGTGGACGGCGATTGCAGTGAAGAGGGGGGCTGCACGCATTGCGATCTAGGCTGCCAGGTCGATGTACTCATCCGCCCTGATGACATCATCCATGACGATGCCAGTTTATTGATGGCAGAAGTTGTTCGTAAAGCATTTCGCGGTTCAGATTTTCTTTATACGCTGAAGCTCCCTGGTGGCCGCCATGTGTTGGCCCAGGTGGACTCCCACCACAATCATGCCATCGGCGAAAAAATTGGCATCCGTCTTGGCATTGACCACGTTGTCGCATTCCGAAAATGAGATGACCCCGCAAACACCCCCGCTCATTGCAGGTTTACTCCAGGCAAAATCCTATTGTCATCCTGCAGTAAAGCCGCAACTCATCGAAACACATATTTCTTGGGTGATTTTAGCGGGTGAATTTGCCTACAAAATTAAAAAACCTCTCGACCTAGGCTTTCTTGATTTCACTACCCTGCAGAAGCGTCATCATTTTTGTGAAGAAGAAATCCGCTTGAATCGCCGCTTGGCACCGGATATTTATTTAGGTGTCGTTGCAATAACCGGCACTCTTGCACATCCACAGGTAGATGCACAGGTAAATCCACGGGGCCATGTGCTGGAATGGGCGGTCAAAATGCGGGCTTTTCCGGCCAATGCCACGCTGGATCGGGAGGCAGAAATCACCCGAGAACAAATCGATGCCATCGCTAACCAAGTGGCTGATTTTCACGCCAGCATTGCAATTGCACCTCAGTCTAGCCTTTACGGTGAATTTAGTGCTGTTGTTGCCCCTATTATGCTGAATTTTTCCCAGCTCAGCGACCTTTTACGTCTGCCGGTAAGCGATCAAAACGCAATCACCCTTAATGTTTTGCACGCTTGGAGTCAATGCGAAGCTGAACGGCTAACCGCCTACTTTACTCAGCGCAAAACCCGAGGATTCATTCGAGAATGCCACGGAGATTTGCACCTAGGTAATATAGCGTGGGTAGATGACAAACCACTTATTTTCGATGCGCTCGAATTCAACGCCGATTTACGTCACATTGACGTGATCAATGAAGTGGCATTTCTGTCGATGGATTTACAACACCGCGGCCGTAGCGACTTAGCTTGGCGATTTCTCAACCACTATCTTGACCTGTCCGGCGACATCGCCGGTCTGGCTGCCCTCACCTTCTACCAGGTTTACCGGGCAATGGTACGCGCTAAAGTCACCGCCCTATTAGCCAAAGCACATGAAACCCCATGCAATGAATGCATGGACTATCTACAACTGGCCAAGCACCTAATACATACGCGCCATCCCGTGCTAATTCTAATGCACGGTGTCTCCGGTTCCGGTAAATCCTGGCTATCGCAACACTTACTGGAACAACTCGGCGGCATTCGCCTTCGTTCCGACGTTATCCGCAAACGTTTATTTGGCCTTAAACCATTAGACAATAGTCGCACTATAAGCGAGAACATTTACTCGCAAGAAGCCAGCGCACAGACTCTACAACAACTTATTCATGATGCACGCATCGTATTGGCCAACGGTTATCTCTGCATCATCGACGCCACCTTCATTCATCGCACTTGGCGACAGCCATTTCAAGACTTGGCTGAAGAAATGCATATTGATTGGCACATCATTTCACTCGAATCATCAGAAGAAATACTAAGAGATAGAATTATAAAACGACAACACATCGGCACTGACCCCTCCGAGGCTGACCTGAGCGTGCTCGCCTCGCAATTAGCTCATCTACAGGCCCATCAGCAGACTTTTTTCGATGAAGAAAAGTCCCATGTTATCACGGTACAAATTGGCCGCACCCTAGAAGAAACATTAATCCATATCCGCTCAAGGCTTGCATCATGCCCAAACTCTGCGCTCTGAATACGGTTAACACCGGCCGTTGTTGCCTTATTATTCGCATTGATGCGGATGCCGATCTCACTGCCCGTATGCGTGCACTGGGTCTGCAAATCGGCCGACGCATCCAAGTTATGCGCCGCTCACCCTTCAATGGCCCAATTCAGATCCGCGCCGGCCAGACTGACATCATCATCCGCTCAGCGGACGCAGAAGCCATTAAAGTACAAGACTGTGATCTACTCGCTGTGGCTGACCGCGTGAATTTTCAATTTAACCCATCCGAGTGTAAATAAAATGAGTAAAAGAATTGCCTTGGTTGGCATGCCTAACACAGGTAAATCAACTCTGTTTAATCGCTTGACCGGTGCCGGTGCCCGCGTCGGCAACTGGCCCGGCATAACCGTTGAACTTCTCACGGCAAAACTATTACTTGGCGATAGCATGGTGGAATTGATTGATCTTCCTGGCTTACATAATCTACATGGATTCTCGGAAGATGAACGCGTCGCTCGTCATTTCATTGAGACACAACCAGTTAATGGCTTATTAGTACTCCTGAACGCGACACAACTTGAACGGCAACTGGCCTTAGTGCTGCAACTTAAAGCCTTGGGGTTGCCAATATTACTTGCGCTCAATATGGCTGATGAAGCAGCCAGTCGCGGCATTCGCATTAAATTGGATACATTATCGAAAGAACTAGATCTTCCCATTTGCTTAATAAGTGCAAAACATGGCCATGGTGTGAACGAGTTATTGCAAGCACTGACTACTTGGCTACATAAAAACCCTCTTCTAAAAACCGCGCAAGCGCGTGTACTAAAAGAAGACGATACCATCGAATATACGCTAGATACTTTACTCGCACGAAACGTCCATATTCCTGCCATCCTTTCCCCTTCACGCACTGACCGCCTCGACCAACTTCTATTGCACCCTTGGCTCGGCCTGCCATTATTTTTCCTGATTATGTTGCTGGTTTTTCAAGCGGTTTATGGGCTGGGTACGCCTTTACAAGATGGACTGGGCTGGCTGCTCGATGCCGTTAAAACACGCTGGTTAGAACCCGCAATGATTGGCTTGCCCCCTTGGGCAATCAGCTTCCTGCTGGAAGGGCTGTATGATGGCATTGGTACGGTGATGACCTTCCTACCTATTATTGTCGTATTCTTCTTGGCCATGGCGATAGTCGAAGACAGTGGCTATCTGACCCGCGCCGCTTTTCTCATGGATGCCCTGATGTCGCGGATGGGGCTGGACGGCCGCGCTTTTGTCTTACAACTCATGGGCTTTGGCTGCAACGTACCCGCAATGATGGGCGCACGCGTGATACGTAGCCGTCCACAACGCATTCTCACCATGATGACCATTCCGTTTTCTCTCTGCTCGGCACGGCTACAGGTTTTTCTTTTCTTCACCACCGCGGTATTTTCACCGCGTGCCGCACCGTGGGTCCTGTTTAGCCTGTACGTCATCAGCTTTGCCATCACCTTCCTCACGGCTTGGGTTTGGCGTGGCCGCGCCAGCCACAACCGCGACCCCTTACTCATGGAATTACCGCCCTACCGACTACCAACTTTACCGGTACTTATCCGGCAATCCCTGCGCGAATCTGGCCATTTTCTGCGCCAAGCGGGTGGCTTCATCATCCTCGGCGTTGCATTGGTCTGGTTCCTCACCCATTACCCATTAGATGCAGAACCCGCCAGCAGCGCAACCCTCGCTGGGCAACTCGCCTACTGGCTGCAGCCCATTTTCAACCCGTTGGGTATTGATGAGTTGCTTTCCATTTCCCTGCTGTTCGGTTTCGTCGCCAAAGAAGTGGTTATCGGCGCACTCGCCGTAATTTACGGGGCTGGTGGCGAAGAACTCTCCGGCCTACTCAGCCAGCGCCTGGACTGGGTACAAGCCTACAGCTTCATGTTATTTACTTTAATCTATACGCCCTGCATCTCTGCATTAGCTACTTTACGGCGCGAAGCCGGTGGCAACCGCTA
>CAYWXO010000106.1:0-11185 GCA_964462255.1 uncultured Thiobacillus sp.
AGTTGAGCCAGGCGACGCAGCAGAATGCCAGTGCATCGGAAGAATTGGCCGCTACCTCGGAAGAGTTGAGTGGTCAGGCAACCCAACTGCAACAAGTCATGGGCTTCTTCAAGGTGGGTGCCGACTCCCATAGCCGCGATTCAGGCGCTCGACGGCCGGCTGCAGCGGCTAAGAAGTCTGCCAAGGTGAGTATGGACTCCCCTGGACAAGATTTCGTGCGTTTCTGAGGAGCGCGTCATGACCGCACTCGTTAAAGTAGACGGCAAGGCGGCGGCGGCGCAAGCCGTTGCCCAAGAGCCTCAGCAATATCTAACCTTCATGCTGGGGGGAGAGGTTTTTGCCATTGGCATCTTGCGTATCAAAGAAATCATCGAATACGGTCAATTAACGACCGTGCCGATGATGCCGACCTTCATCCGTGGTGTGATCAATTTGCGCGGTGCAGTGGTGCCGGTGATTGATCTGTCGGTGCGCTTTGGTCGGGCACCGGTTGATGTCACCCGGCGTACCTGTATCGTCATCCTTGAGATTAATGAGGGTGATTTTCGTCAGGACATCGGTATTGTGGTGGACAGTGTTTCTGAGGTTTTGGAAATTCCCGCCAACATGGTGGAACCCGCACCGACTTTTGGCGCGAAGATCCGCACCGATTTCATCCAGGGTATGGGCAAGGTGAATGAGCGTTTTGTCATCATTTTGAATGTGCTCAACGTGTTGTCGGTGGAAGAAATGTCGCAATTGACGCTGGCATCGCAAAGTGGTGGACATGCTGTCGCGGATGTAAATGCAGGTTAACTGATGTGAACTACGCCGGCGATTAATGGGTAAGTGTTGTTAGTTGGTAATTTCATATATGGCAACTTCATTTATCACCGGTGTATTTGCAAGGAATTCAAGATGGTCCTGACTGATCAGGAATTCGATTATTTGCGCCGACAGCTTTACGAAGCGTCCGGTATTAATCTCAACCCGGAAAAAAAACCGCTGGTGGTTGGCAGGTTATCGAGGCGTATCGAAAGTCTCGGTCTTGCCACTTACGGCGAATATTTTCATCGCATTTTTGGTACGCGAACCGGGCCGGACAATTTAGATGAGCGGCAGTGGGCGTTAGATGCTTTGACGACCAACGAAACCTATTTTTTTCGCGAGCCGCAGCATTTTGCTTTTTTAAGCGAAACCATTTTGCCTAAAGTCACCCCCGGTGAAACCTTTCGCGTTTGGAGTGCGGCCAGCTCCTCAGGCGAAGAAGCGTATAGCATCGCAATGGTGTTGGCTGAGCGTTTGGGTAAGCGGCCTTGGGAGATTGTCGGCAGTGACTTAAGCACTAAAGTGCTGGAAAAAGCGCGTCGTGGTCTTTATCCGATGGAAAGAGCGGAAAAAATTCCTCAGGCTTATCTGCGTTCTTTTTGCCTTAAAGGCACGGGTGAGCAGGAAGGCACTTTTATGATTGAGGGCTGGTTACGCGCGCGCGCACGCTTTGAGCAGGCTAATTTAATGGGCCCGTTACCGAAAATGGGCTTGTTTGATGTGATCTTTTTGCGCAATGTCCTGATTTATTTTGATGCGCCGACCAAACGTCGCGTGGTCAACAACTTGCTGCCATTCATGAAGCCAGATGGCTACTTTTTTTCTGGACATTCTGAAAGCCTCACCGGCATCATAGACGGCCTCGCTCAAATCAAACCGGCAATTTATCGGCGCGCTTAAGTCGGCGCGCTTGAGTTGGCGAGCTTGAGTTTGTTACTCTCCTTCTTTTTTCATGCCTCAACCGAATAGTGTGCAAGGTTTTCTCAACGGTCGCCCTGTCGTGGCGGCACCCCTTCCCCCGCTCCGGAGTGGTTCCGCGCGCTCCGCATTTACCCGCTTATTATCATGAACGCCGCACTCAATGCCCCGGTGACGGGCATACGCGAAATCTTTCTTCACCCTGGTGATTTTTATTTTGGCGATGCTGAAACGCGCATCGTCACTTTGCTGGGGTCTTGTGTCTCCATTACGGTTTGGAGTCGGCGTTTATTGGTGGGGGGGATGTGTCATTTCATGTTGCCCTCACGCGGTGTTATCCCGGAAGGGGCAACCTACGATGGGCGCTATGGCGATGAAGCCATGATGTTGTTGATGAAGCGAATCTGGGCGCTCGGTGTTGATCCGGGTGAGTTTGAAGCCAAGGTGTTTGGCGGGGCGAATATGTTTCCTTTGCAATGCCAGCAAAAAGAAATGAATGTCGGTGAGCGCAATATCGAAATGGCGCTCGTTCTACTCGAACGCTATGAAATTCCGATCAAAGCTAAACATTTAGGCGGCGACGGGCATCGTAAATTGATGCTGGATGTGTGGAGTGGCGATGTCTGGCTCAAACATCAGCCGATGACCCCACCACCGAAGGAGCCACGCTGGTGAGCCAGATTAAAGTCCTTATTGTTGATGATTCGGCAGTGGTACGTCAGATCATGCAAGAAGTATTGAGTAAAGCGCCGGACATCAAGGTTATCGGCACCGCCTCAGACCCCGTTTTTGCTTTGGCCAAGATGAATGTGGAATGGCCGGATGTGATTACGCTGGATGTGGAAATGCCGCGCATGGATGGCATTACTTTCTTGAGAAAATTGATGGCGCAACGCCCTACGCCGGTGGTGATTTGTTCTTCGTTGACCGAGAAGGGCGCAGAAACCACGGTGCAGGCCTTGGCAGCTGGGGCGGTTTGCATCATCACCAAACCTAAAATGGGCGTGAAGCAATTTATTGCCGATTCTTCCAACGATTTGGTGTCGGCAGTGCGTGCTGCCGCGCAAGTGAATTTACGGCGTTTGGGCGCGCAACGCGGCGTGCTGGCACCGGTTCCCCCTAAACTGAGTGCCGATGCGTTGCTGTCCGGCAATATCACTGCCATGGCGCAGACCACTGAACGGATTGTGGCGATTGGCACTTCCACCGGCGGCACACAAGCGTTGGAATTAGTGCTCACGCAGTTGCCGCGAGATTGCCCCGGCATTGTGGTAGTGCAGCATATGCCAGAAAAATTCACCGCGGCTTTTGCCGAACGCTTGAATTCGTTGTCGGCGGTGGAAGTGCTGGAAGCTAAAAATGGGGATCGTCTTATCCCCGGCCGCGTATTGATTGCGCCCGGTGGCCGCCACATGATGCTGAAGCGCAGCGGCGCCCAATATCAGGTTGAAGTGGTGGATGGGCCGCTGGTGTCGCGCCATAAACCTTCCGTTGATGTGCTGTTTCGCTCGGTGGCCAAATTTGCCGGCAAGAATGCGACCGGCATCATCATGACGGGCATGGGCGATGATGGCGCGCGCGGCATGAAAGAAATGTTCGATGTGGGGGCCAATACCATCGCGCAAGATGAGGCCAGTTGCGTGGTGTTTGGTATGCCAAAGGAAGCGATCAAGTTGAAGGCGGTGCGCGAAGTGATCCCGTTGGAAAGCATTCCACGCGCGATTATGTTGGCCGGGCGCGGGTGATTTGACGACCGGATGAAACGGGCGCGGTATCATGGCGGCCGTTTTCTTCAGCCGCTTAATTGATATGCGTAACTCAGCCGTTCTTCTCATTGCCTGCCCGGATAAAAAGGGCCTGGTCGCTGCAATTGCCAATTTTTTATTGCAACACAATGCCAATATTCTGCATGCTGACCAGCATCAAGATGGCGCTGCCGGCCTGTTTTTGATGCGCGTGGAATGGGAGCTGGCTGGTTTCGAATTAGGCTTGCATAAGTTTGATCAGGCATTTGCGCCCATTGCGGAAACGCATGCGCTGACCTGGAATTTGTCGCTGTCCAGCGTTAAGCCGCGCATGGCGATTTTTGTCTCTAAATACGATCATTGTTTGGCGGACTTGCTGCATCGTCACCATGCCGGTGAGTTGTATTGCGATATCCCGCTGATTATCAGTAATCATCCGGATACGCATTGGTTAGCTGAGGCGTATAAAGTGCCGTTTACGCATTTTTCCGTTAACAAGGAAAACAAGCCGGAAGCCGAGGCGCAGCAGCGCGCTTTATTGGCTGCGCATCATGTTGATTTCATTGTTTTGGCGCGTTATATGCAGGTGTTGTCGCCGGACTTTATCAGCCATTACCCGAATCGCATCATCAATATTCATCATTCTTTTTTACCGGCTTTTCACGGTGCCAAGCCTTATCAACGCGCCTTTGAACGCGGGGTGAAACTGATCGGTGCAACCAGCCATTACGTGACCGAAGTGCTGGATGATGGCCCGATTATTGAGCAGGACGTGACCCGTATTTCGCACCGCGATGAACTCGATAATCTGGTGCAAAAGGGCGCTGATCTTGAAAAAGTGGTGCTGTCGCGCGCCGTGCGTTGGCATATTGATAATCGCATACTGGTTTATGGCAACAAGACCGTGGTGTTTGACTGAGGTTTTTTCGTAATATGGGATCCATGATGAACACTATTTTAATTACCGGCGGTGCGGGTTATATCGGTTCACACGCTTGCGTTGAGTTTTTGCAGGCCGGTTACAACATCGTTGTGCTGGATAATTTATGCAATAGCAGCGCCGAAGCGTTGCAGCGCGTGCGCGAACTAACCGGCAAAGATTTTCCCTTTGTGCAAGGCGATATTCGCGATCGTGCCGGGCTGGATCGCTTGTTTCAAACGCACAAAATCGACGCCGTCATCCATTTCGCCGGCTTGAAGGCGGTGGGCGAGTCGGTGGCGCAGCCGCTGCAGTATTACGACAATAATATTGCCGGCAGCATCACGTTGTTTGAAGCCATGCAGGCGGCGGGCGTTAACACCATCGTGTTCAGCTCTTCTGCCACCGTTTATGGCGATCCGGCTTCGGTGCCCATTCGTGAGGATTTTCCGGTCGGGGCAACGACCAATCCTTATGGTCGCAGCAAATTGATCATCGAGCAGATTTTGACTGATTTGGCCACGGCCGAGCCCAGTTGGCGCATTGCGTTACTCCGTTATTTCAACCCGGTGGGCGCGCATCAGAGTGGCCGCATTGGTGAAGACCCGCGCGGCACGCCGAATAATTTGATGCCTTATATTGCGCAGGTGGCAGTAGGGCGGCGCGAATATCTCAATGTCTGGGGCGATGATTACCCGACGCCAGACGGCACCGGAGTCCGGGATTACATTCATGTGGTTGACTTGGTGTTAGGCCATATCAAGGCGGTGGAAAAGCTGGCTGAAGCGCCTGGTGTGCGCATCTGGAATTTGGGCACCGGCCAAGGATATAGCGTGCTGGATATGGCGCGCGCTTTTGAAGTGGCCAGTGAACGGGCGGTGCCTTACAAAATCGGTCCGCGTCGTATCGGCGATATTGCGCAGTGTTATGCCGACCCGAGTCTGGCGGCGCGTGAATTAGGCTGGCGCGCAACACATGATTTGGTCGAAATGTGTGAAGACACTTGGCGCTGGCAGAGCATGAATCCGAATGGATTTGCTGCCGGTTAGGTGTGGATTCGGTAATTAATTTAAAACTAAGTTTAAATATTCAAAGGAAAAAATAATGATTCTGGTCACTGGCGGCGCCGGCTTCATCGGCGCAAATTTTGTCCTGGATTGGTTGGCGGCGAGTAACGAACCGGTCATCAATCTCGATAAGCTAACGTATGCGGGCAATCGGGAAAATCTGCTTAGCTTGCAAGGCGATACGCGCCATATTTTTGTGCAAGGTGATATCGGTGATCGTGCGTTAATTGCAAAATTGCTGGCGGAGCATCAGCCGCGCGCCATCGTTAATTTTGCTGCGGAAAGTCATGTGGATCGCTCGATTCATGGCCCGGAAGACTTCATTCAGACCAACATTGTCGGCACTTTTCATTTGATTGATGAGACACGCGCCTATTGGAATGCACTGCCGGCAGCCGATAAAGCTGCCTTCCGTTTCCTGCATGTTTCGACCGATGAAGTTTATGGTTCGCTCGCTAAAGATGACCCGGCTTTTACTGAAGAAACACCTTTTGCGCCGAATAGCCCTTATTCCGCCAGCAAGGCCGCATCGGATCATCTGGTGCGTGCCTATCATCACACCTACGGCATGCCGGTGCTGACCACCAATTGCTCTAATAATTATGGGCCGTATCAGTTCCCGGAGAAATTGATTCCGTTGATGATTTTGAACGCGACACAGGGCAAAGCCCTGCCCATTTACGGTGATGGCATGAATGTACGTGACTGGTTATACGTCTCTGACCATTGCGCCGCCATCCGTGCCGTGCTGGCACAAGGCCGCGTCGGCGAGACTTATAACATCGGCGGCTGGAATGAAATGCCGAATCTGGACATCGTGCACACCGTCTGCGCTTTGCTGGATGAGCTGCAACCGAGTGCCGCCGGGCCGGCAACCCGGCTGATTACCTATGTGAAAGATCGTCCTGGCCATGATCGGCGTTACGCGATTGATGCCAGTAAGATTCATCGTGAACTCGGCTGGAAACCAGCGGAAACTTTCGCCTCCGGCATTCGTAAAACCGTGCAGTGGTATCTGGATAACATGGGTTGGGTGGATAACGTCGCCAGCGGTGAATATCGAAAATGGCTGGATACTAATTACGTAGAAAGGAGCGCGCCATGAGTGCAGCATTGAGTGCCGCATTAACGCGTAAGGGCATTATTCTGGCCGGTGGCTCGGGGACGCGGCTGTATCCGGCCACGTTGGCGGTGTCGAAACAGTTGTTGCCGATCTACGATAAACCGATGATTTACTACCCGCTGACCACGTTGATGCTGGCGGGGATTCGCGATATTTTGATCATTTCAACGCCGCAAGATACGCCGCGCTTTGCGCAATTGCTGGGCGATGGCAGCCAGTGGGGCCTCAATCTCAACTACGCGGTACAAGCTAGCCCAGATGGTTTGGCGCAAGCGTTTATCATTGGTGCTGATTTTGTCGGCAGTGCGCCGTCCGCCTTGGTGCTGGGTGACAATATTTTTTATGGCCATGAAATGGCGCATGACTTGGCCGCAGCCGGTGCCAGCCAGCAAGGGGCCACCGTTTTTGCTTACCGCGTGCATGATCCAGAACGCTATGGCGTGGTCGAATTTGATACCGATGCGGCGCATAACCGCCGCGCCATTAGTTTGGAAGAAAAGCCGGCGCAACCGAAATCGAATTACGCCGTCACCGGCCTGTATTTCTACGATAACCGCGTCATTGATATCGCGAAAAACCTCGCCCCATCGCCGCGCGGAGAACTGGAAATCACCGATGTCAACAAACAGTATTTAGCCTGGGGTGAACTCAGCGTTTCCATCATGGGGCGCGGCCTGGCTTGGCTGGATACCGGCACGCACGAATCGCTGCTGGAGGCGTCGTTGTTCATCGAAACGATAGAAAAACGGCAGGGCTTGAAAATCGCTTGTCCGGAAGAAATCGCTTATCGGCAAGGCTATATCAACGCCGAACAAGTCGCCCGCCTGGCTGAACCGCTGAAGAAAAACGCGTATGGCCAGTATTTGTTGGCCATGTTGAATGAGCATGTATTTTAATAAAGGGGACGCTACCCTTTATTATCCCTTTATTACACTCTCAACACGCCGAGCAGCGCCTGTTCTAGCGCTAACCTGACCGTGGCACGTTCCAGCGCTTCGCCTTCAATGACAAAAACATCCTCGGCACGGTTGCCGAGTGTGTTGATGCGTGCGGTGATGACATTGGCCCCTTGTTGATGTAGCAGGTGCGCTACTTGCGCCAGAAGACCGGAGCGGTCGCCGGCCGTGAAGGAAAGTACGTAGTCGGGCAGGGCACCTTCACGGCGATGATCACTCGGGGTCAGCGAGATTTCGGGTTCGAGCGGAAACGCTTTCAAGCGACGCGGTAGGCGGCCACTAGGTACGATAGGTACTGTAGGCGCTGCAGGTATTGCAGACACTGCTTCACCAAGGTTGGCTTGCGACGACACGGAGGGGGCAAGCTCGTTAGCAAGCTCATATTCGATGTAATTAAGAAAGTCACGGTAGTGAACTTGTGGATGCTCTTGATCCACCGTGTAGAAAGTATCGAGTGCATGGCCGTCATGAGTTGTGTGGATGCGTGCGGCAAGGATGCTGTAACCTAATCGCGCGAAAAAGCTACAAATACGCGCAAACAACGCGGCTTCATCACGCGCGAAAACCAGTACTTCGATACCTTCGCCGACCGGGGCCAAGCGTGCCCGCACAATCGGCGTATTAACAGGGTTAGCACCGATCTGCTGCAATACCGGTAATAAACGCCGCGTTTGCCAGCTAATGTCACGTGCGTCCTGACGTAGAAAATAAATATCATCCAGCCGATTCCACAGGCAATTTTCACTTTCCGGCGCGAAACCATACAAACGCAATTGCGCGCGCGCGAGTTCTTTCTTGGTTTCGATGCTATCGCTATGCGCCGCATTCCCTTCAAGTAGCTGGCGTGTGGATAAATAAAGTTCGCGCGTGAGCTTGTCTTTCCAGGCATTCCATACTCTAGGGCTGGTGCCGCGAATATCGGCCATGGTCAGCAAATAGAGGCCGGTGAGATGGCGCACATCCCCACATCGCGCGGCAAAAGCGGTAATGACGTTAGGGTCGGTAATATCCTGTTTTTGAGCGGTGTGAGATAGGTTGAGGTGCTGCGCAACCAGCCAGACGACCAGTTCCAGGTCGTCTTTATTGAGGCCATGCGCGCGGCAGAACCGGCGCGCGTCCACTGCGCCGAGACTGGAATGATCGCCGCCACGTCCTTTGGCAATATCGTGAAACAAGGCCGCCAGCAGCAGGATTTCTTGACGCTCGAATTCGCTCATCAACCGATGTGCCAAGGGGAATTCGTGTGCATATTCCGGTGCGACAAGACGACGTAGGTTGCGCAAAACCATTAAGACATGTTCGTCAACCGGATAAATATGAAACTGATCGTGCTGCATTTGGCCGGTAATGCGGTCAAACAGCGGAATGTAGCGGCCGAGAATGCCGAGCCGGTGCATTAAACGCATGCTCAGCGTGACACCTTTCGGTTGGCTTAATAAGGCGATGAAGCGGCGCTGGTTTTCCGGCTCACGCCGAAACGCCGCCTGGATATTTTTGCCTGCCCGCCAGAGGGCACGCAGCAAGCGCGGTGTGCAGCCTTTTAAGCCGGTTTCGCGCGCCAGAACCAAAAAGGTTTCCAGTAAAAGCTCGGGATGCCGCTCGAATAAATCTTCTTCAGCATCAAGCAAATTGCCGACTTGCTGGAAATGGCCGGCTAGCGGAAAGTTTGGCGTTTGCGTCAGCGCGCGTGCTGCAACGGGCGGCAACAAACGCGCGCGAAATTCACCCAACACCAGTTCATTGATCAGCCGAATATGACGGGCAGCCCGGTAATAGCGCTGCATCAGCCGTTCCGATGCGCGCTGCGAAGTCAGCGCAACATCGCTGCTGCGCGCAATCCCCATGCCTTGCGCAATGCGTTCTTGAAACTCGAATAACATACGATCTTCGCGACGTTTCGTGGCCAGATGTAAGCGAATACGTAAATGGGCCAGGAAGTTGAGTTCAGCATTGGCCGCACGCGCTTCGGTTTGGCGCAGCAAGCCGGCGTGCGCCAAACCGTTCAGATCTTTGGCTAAGTGCGCGGCTTTTGCTACCCAAATCAGGGTTTGCACATCGCGTAATCCACCGGGACTTTCTTTAAGATTAGGCTCCAGTAATAGCGCGATATCACTATGACGGCCATGGCGCACTTTCTGCTCAAGATATTTGGCCTGAAAAAAAGTAGCGGGGTCGATTTCGGCTTGCAAGGCCGTTTGCAGGCGTTTCAATAAACGCTTATCGCCAGCCAGCCAGCGTGATTCCAATAAGTTGGTCTGGATGGTGATGTCTTGCGCCGATTCAACCAAACATTCCGACAGCGTGCGTACGCTATGGCCAATCGGCAAGCCAACATCCCACATTAGGGCAATAAGCGGTTCGCAACGCGCGCGTTCGTCCTCGGCCAAGGCATCGTCAAATAAGAACAAGACATCCACATCCGACTGGGGATACAACTCGCCGCGCCCATAACCGCCAACCGCAATCAGCGCCGCTTGTTTGGGCAGATCATGCGCTGCCCAGATTTCTTTTAGCGTCTGATCCGTCGCACGCGATAGCGCACTTAACAAGGTTTTGGCGACAGGGTGCGCCAAATAGCTTTGAAACAACTGCTCGCGCGCTTGCGCTAGCTGATCGCGCCAAGCGGCGGTTTGGGCGAAATCCGGATTCATGTCGGCTTAACTCACGTCGGATTGATAAATGCCGGGATGGGCGGTGAGCCTGCCGACAGTGTCAGCACTTCGAACCCGCTCGGCGTGACCAGCACGGTGTGTTCCCACTGCGCCGATAAAGTGTGATCTTTGGTAACTACCGTCCAGCCATCGTTCAACATGCGGATGTCGCGCTTGCCGGCGTTGATCATCGGTTCAATGGTGAAGATCATGCCGGCTTGCAATATCGGGCCGGTTTTGGCTTTGCCGTAGTGCAGCACCTGCGGTTCTTCATGAAATTTTCGGCCAATACCGTGGCCGCAGAATTCACGCACTACGGTGTAACCATTAATTTCTGCGTAACGTTGAATCGCGGCACCAATATCGCCGAGGTAAGCGCCGTCACGCACCATGGCTATCCCTTTCCACATACATTCGTAAGTGATTTCAGTCAGGCGCCGCGCTTTGATATTGGGCTCACCGACGTAGAACATGCGCGAGGTGTCGCCATGCCAGCCTTCTTTGATGACGGTGATGTCCAGATTGACTACGTCGCCCACTTTAAGAATTTTGTCGCCTGGTACACCATGACACACCTGGTGATTAACTGAGGTGCAAATGGATTTAGGGTAGGGCGCATGACCGGGCGGCGCGTAGTTTAAAGGGGCCGGAACGCAATCTTGCACATCCACCATGTAATCGTGGCATAGCTTATCGAGCGCGCCAGTGGTGATGCCAGGCTTGACGAAAGGGGTGATGTAGTCCAGCACCTCACCAGCCAAACGGCCAGCGACACGCATTTTTTCTATTTCATGGGAGTTTTTGATGCTGATAGACATAGCGCAGATGAGTTAGTAAAAAAGAGGTGCGGAATGTAATGACCGACTAAATTTGTCGGGATTGGATTCTAGCAAGGTTTTCATGCGAGATATCACGTTTACAACTCAACCACCAAGCTATCGTAAGCCGAGATGATTTCCACGCCGTTGCGTCCATCGCGGGTAATTTCTTCAAATTGCC
>CAYWXO010000107.1:0-10879 GCA_964462255.1 uncultured Thiobacillus sp.
CCGCGCCAGCGGCCCCATCGGCAGCGAAAATTATAATTTAACGGCTAATCGCAGCGAAACTCGCAGTTTTAGTGTATCGCCCGCATGGCAAAACCGATTTGATCGCCAGGCCAATTTAAATTTACGCTGGCAATTAACACACACAGATATCGATAACGCTTCTTTATCCGCCGCCACGGCGAGTACCCTTTTGGCCAACTTGAACAGCGGTAGCGCCTTCAATCAAATACCTTGGCAGATGGCCTTTCGCTTACAAAATAGTGATCATCCAAATAATCAAGGTGATCGCAATACTTATTTTAGTAGTGGGGTGAGTTATATTGTTAGCCCCAAAACGCAATTAAATCTCACCCTCGGCCATGATGATAATAACGGTGACACGGCCAGCTTTAATGCGGCCAGCGGGGCCTACTGGAATGTGGGCATTACATGGACGCCGGGCACTCGCACCTTGCTAAAGGCAAGCGCCGGTGAACGCTATAGCGGCAAGTCATACGACCTGAATTTAACGCATCGCACACGAAAATCGACGTGGGCACTGCGTTATAACGAAGATATTAGTGATCTGTATTCGCAAGTAAACGGCAGCGGCGCTTTTGATATTTACCAATGCGCGGAATTTCCTTTCGTAGTCGCGGCGGGTAGCCCCGGCCCCGAGCAAGCCGATTGCGGCGGCGTAACGCCAACGCTAATACTGCCGGCCCAAATTATTCAATTCCCGCAGATAGTCAATGGCTACAATTTGAATCAATCCTGGTCCGGTTCCGCGTCTTATCACACCAGCAAAAGTCGTTTCACCGTTAATTTAAATAAAAGCCAACGAAAACTATTAGCCAGCAATACACAAGACAGCACGCAGGCAATAATAGGCAATTGGACTTTACAACTCAGCCCGCGTTTAAGCTCAATCATCACAGCATCTACCACACATTATGAAACTCCGCTGAACGCCAATTCACAAAGCGAAAGTGACGATAATTCATTGGCATGGGCAGCAGCCTATCGTTTCTCAAAACAACAAACCGGCGGACTCGAATTTAAACGGTTGGCAAGAGACGCTGGCAAAAATAGCCGACCTTATAAAGAAAACAGCATGACTGCTCGTTTAAACATAGCATTTTAAAAATATAAAAAATGACTGTTTACCCCGGGCGATATCACTGGGTTAACTGCATTGTTGCAGGAATACGCCAGCTCAGCAGCACAGCGCGCACAAGACGGCAAGGCTGCACGTCACCATATCGAACAACACTTTAACTGGCCGAAAGCAGCGGCGGCCTATCAGGCGGTTTATGACAGCGTATTGTGCAATACTTTAACTAACTTCTCGGTTTCTAATTGCAAGCTAACAACCCGCTCTTCCAAATGACTCAAATCGCCTTGCTTAGCCAATGTTTCAATGTCTGCCGCGTAGCGTTCAGCGCGTTGCGCACCAAATGACGCCAGATTGCCCTTCAAGCCGTGTGCACACCGCGCGGCCGCAGCCGCATCACCAGCAGCGATCGCCTGTTTCAGCGTAACGAATTCCGCTGAATAATATTCCAGGAAAGTGGGGGTAATAATCTCGACGATCTCTTGGTCAGCCGCCCGCACGGCCGCCGCATAATCAAACTCAGGGGATTCAGATTCATCTTGGACGACTTTCGTCTTCGCCCGCGGCACCGTTGCGATGCCGCCCAGTTTGGCAATCAATTCTGTCGCCCGAACAGGTTTTGCCAAATAATCATCCATCCCGGCTTCCAGGCAAATCTCCCGATCACCTTGCATGGCATTGGCGGTCATGGCGATGATGGGCAGCCGCCGCCAGCCCCGTTCAGCCTCCAGCTGACGAATCCGACGTGAGGCCTCAACGCCATCCATCACCGGCATCTGCATATCCATCAGCGCAACATCAAACAGCGCACCGGCCTGCAGCTTGTCAAGCGCTTCTAAGCCGTTAACCGCCAAAGTAACCCGGTGCCCCCACTTCGTCATCAATCGAATCGCCAATTGCTGATTGACTGGATTATCTTCAACCAGCAAAACATCTAGCGTGGCACTGTCCTCATTTTTTGATGCTGGAGTTGCTGGAGTTGCCGGAGTAGCTGCCGTTGCCGCAGTTAAAACCTTCAGCTCGGCGTGTGCAGGCGCATCATTCGGAGAAACCATCGCAGGAACTGGTGCCAGATTAAGCCCGTTAATCAGAGCGGTGCGCAACTCAAAATCGGTAATCGGCTTAGAGAAATAACCATTAATCCCTAAACTGCGGCAGCGTTCTGCATCCCCGCGAATTGGACCGGACGACAGTATCAAGATGGGAATCGACCGCAATGCCGCTTGCGACTTAATCCATTCGGCCAGCGCAAATCCATCCATGTGTGGCATATGCACATCCAGCAAAATAATATCAGGGTAAGCCCCAAAATTTACCCCTTCTTTATCGCCTGATTGAAGCGCAGGATTTGCATTCAACATAGCCTGCGCCGCCGCTCCGGAATCCGCGGTTTGCGCCACCATGCCCCAGCGTGCCAATTGACCGACAAAAATCTCCCGATTCACCGCATTATCATCTACTACCAGCGCACGCTTACCGGCCAAATCGCCAGTAGAAAGCGGCTTTTCTGCTGCCAAACCTATCCCCAACACCAGGCTGAAGTGGAAGGTACTGCCTCGACCCACTTCACTTTCCACCGCCATGTGGCCGCCCATCAATTCCACCATCCGATTAGAAATCGTTAAGCCAAGGCCCGTACCACCATAATTTCGCGTTGTAGTGGTATCTGCTTGTGAAAAAGCCTCAAAAACATGTGTCAATTTATCTTGCGGTATACCGATGCCCGTGTCACGCACTGCAATATGCAAGGTCAGCACGCTCTTACTACTCGCCTCGACCCGCACGCTCACCACAATCTCGCCTTTTTCGGTGAACTTGATGGCATTGCCGATCAAGTTGAGCAACACCTGCCGCAAACGCCCAGGATCCCCTAATACATTTGACGGCACATCCTCAGCAATGTCACAAATGATTTCGAGCGATTTATCATGGGCACGCAAAGCCAATGGTTTGAGTGTTTCCGCTAGCACCTCACGTAAATCGAAGCGGATTCGTTCAATCAGCAATTTGCCCGCTTCAATCTTGGAGAAATCGAGAATATCGTTGATTACCCCCAGCAGCGATTCAGCCGAAGACTTAACGATGGTAAGGTACTCGCGGCCTTCTTCATCCAGTGGCGTATCCAATGCTAAATCCGTCATGCCGATGATGCCATTCATCGGCGTGCGTATCTCGTGACTCATATTAGCGAGAAAATCGCTCTTGGCGCGGTTAGCCGCTTCTGCCGCGTCGCGCGCTTCCGCCAAGCGTTTCTTTTCCCGCAATAACAGCCTAACACCCAAGTTATTTCTTTGTATTAACCAGTAAATCACCAAGAAAGTGAACGCAAAAAACAACATCACGGCCACGATCAAATAGGTGCGCTGTCCCAAACTACTGGTCCCTAATACCTCAGGCCGAATCGAAACAACCTGAATGCCGCGAATATCGCCTATTTTCCAGTCCACCTTAGGCGAATCAGGATGCGAGTTGTGGCAGGCGACACAGGTTTCCCCCAATCTTACCGGCACCGCATATTCAAAAACCTCCCGCTCACCGAGCACATTCATGCGCGCAACAGACTTGTGTGCCGTCTGCTGCAAAATAGCAAACGCATCCTTGTCAAAGTTGGAAAACTGCCGGCCAGCCCGCCAAGGGAAAGGATATTCACTCACCAAACGCATGTTGACTTTGGCTTCGCGCTCATTCAAGAACTGAATAAGATCCAACGAAAGCGTCGCAGGTATCGGCAAAGCATGCGGCTGATCAACGTAATCGTGCGTAATAGCGATATCACTGCCACTTAATTGTTTAAGAATAATCTGGGCATAAAAATCGCGGAAAGTCAGAATAGAGCTGGAATATGCCTCCGCAATCTGCTCTAGTGCCAAGCGTTCAAACTTCTTCGCATTATGTTGCTCAATAAACAAAATTGCCGCGGCAAAAAGCAGCGTACCGGCAATCAACACCGCAATTAATGCCGGCGTTAATCCGCGTGGTACTGCCTGAATTTCGACTGACTTTTTGGATGGCATTGAGCCCTTGGTCATGACTTAATGCTCCCCGGCGTCTTGCTCTTTGCTGATTATGGCCAGTGGAGACCATAGACTCCATACCAGCAAAACAATGAGCACGAATATCAACACTTGCGTAATCAGCATGGCGGCATGCAATTGATCATTACTGCCAACTACGTTCGCTACGACCGAAGTTCGATCTGTGTAAATTTCCACCACCCCCATGACGATGCCGGTTTTATTTCGAATGGGAATATAGCTTGCAACCCAATCCTTCTCAAAAACGCCGCCATCCCCACTGGAAAACTTACCACGATGCGTAATCTGACTACCCGGAATACCTTGCAATGCAGAATTCAACGCAGGATTTTGGCTCCTATCTTCCCCAATTTGGCTTAAATCAGTGGAGTAAATCGTCATGCTATTACGCGCATATATTTTGATTTTCATGATGTCGCTGCCCAGCATGAAACTGCGTATTGTGCGATCCGTCTCGGCCAACGCGTCGCCGGTCAGTCCCTTGCTGTCGAGCGGCTGGGCCTGTTCCAAATCCAGATAAGCCGCTAGACGCGGATATACTTCATTAATAAATAATTTGGTAACCGTAGAATTAGCCGCTTGGGTTGCATCGGTAATAGCCTTGTTAATCGATGCATCCACCTGCTTTTCAAGCAACCCATGCTGCACGGGCAGAATGGCAAAAACAGCGAGCAAAATCACCAGAGAAATTCTTGGGAATTTCATTCATAACTCCGCTATAGATAAACCCTGAAAAAGTTGACTCACTTTGCTGAATCTTGCACAGTCAATCAAGCGCGTGCAGCCAAGGGGTATTGGACGAAAAACCATCCATTAAACTAACAGATAAATACCCAATGGCTGACCATATTAAGCCGGGGGACGAGCAGGCAAAACAGGAACTACACTAGCGCTTAAAACGGACCATTAAAATGGAAGTTTGAAGCCAGGCGGCAACGGTAAACCCGCCGTTGCGGCCGACATTTTTTCCTGGCTGTAGGCCTCAACCTTACGCACTGCATCGTTAACTGCAGCGGCGATCAGATCTTCCAGCATGTCTTTATCATCTGCCAGCAAAGACGGATCAATGCTGACGCGTTTGACATCATGCTTACCGGTCATGACCACTTTGACCAAACCGGCTCCGGCTTCACCTTCCACCTCCATTTCCGCCAGTTTTGCTTGCAACTTTTGCATGTTTTCCTGCATTTGTTGCGCTTGTTTCATCAGGTTACCAATACCGCCTTTGATCATGTTCTACCTTTCAAGATTTAGCCCGCTGACACAAGTAGCGGGCGGATGTGGTTAAGCGTGGCTGCACATTCGCGCAGCAAAGTTTGAACAATGGGGTCATTCTGTATGCAGCGCTCGGCTTCAGCCTGGCGGGCAGATTGTTCGCGCGCCCGTTCCGCCGCTGGAGATTGCGCTGCGGCCTGCGTGCTATCGGCGATCAGGTCAATTTCAACCCGAATTTCACTGCCCATTTTTTCGGCCAGCACGCTGCGCAGCTTATCGCCGACACTGGCCAACAAAGCCTTCTGGCTTTCCGGTAAGGCTAATCGCAGCAGGTGGCCACGCCGTTCGACCAGTTCGCATTGCATGGCCAGTTGGCGCGTCAAACCAGGCAAACTTTCGGCCAGCGAACGCCAATCCAGGCTAATTTCCTTATTTTCACTGAGCATTGCCACCGGAGCATTGACTGCTGTGGAATTGACTTCGGGGAGATTAACCACGGGAGGATCTATTTTAAGTGGAACCGCCTCAGCCGCGGGCAAACTTTCCGGCAGCGCCGCTTCCGCCAGCAGAGCAACCACTTGCGCAGTCGCCACCGGCACCACCGCCGTTACCTCAACGACTTCAACCGCCATAATAGCCTCAACGGCATTAATAGCCTCAGCCGCTTCAATCACCTTAATCGTCTCAGCTGCTTCCACCGTCTTCACCACAGCCGGCACGCTAGTGTGACTGCCGCCCAGCGCAGTCAACGCCGCCGCTGCCGAACGAGGGGGGTCTTTAGCCACACCGCTCACCGCAGCCCGCGGCGATGGCGGCCCGGATGCTGCAGGCAAATCGCCCGGCGCAAACGCCAGCATGCGTAACAAGGTCATGCTGAAGCCGGCGTATTCATCGGGTGCCCATTCCAAATCACGCCGGCCAAGCGTGGCGATCTGATAAAACAATTGCACGCTTTCCGGGTCGATCGTGTTTGCCAACTGAAAAATGCGTTCGCGCTCCGGCAAATCATCGGCCACTGCTTCCGGCACGCTGTGCGCGAGGGCAATCTGATGCAACAGGGCGGCCAAATCTTGCAAGGCCGAATCAAAAGAAAATCCACGCGCCGCCAACTCCGCCGCTTCGCGCATCAAGGCGGGGCCATCCTGCCCGGCCAGCGATTCCAGCACCGGCAGCAAATAAGCCTGATCGATCACCCCCAGCATGGCGCGCGTTTCGGCCTCCTTCACTTCGCCGCTGCAATATGCAATGGCTTGATCAGTCAGCGAGAGTGCATCGCGCATACTGCCGGAAGCGGCGCGGGCCAATAAACTGAGTGCGCCAGGCTCAAACAGGATATTTTCTGCTTCCAGCACATTCTTCAAATGACCGGAAATATGGCCCGGTGGCATTTGTTTTAAGTTGAATTGCAAGCAGCGCGATAACACGGTGACCGGCACTTTCTGTGGGTCGGTGGTCGCTAGAATGAAAATGACGTGACCGGGCGGCTCTTCCAACGTTTTCAACATGGCGTTGAACGCGTTTTTCGACAGCATGTGGACTTCGTCAATGATGTAAACCTTGTAACGCCCGGCGGTCGGGGCGTATTGCGCGTTTTCAATCACATCACGCATATTGTCGATGCCGGTATTTGAGGCCGCATCGATTTCAATCAAATCAATAAAACGCCCCCCATCAATTTCAGTACATGCCGGACAAACCCCGCACGGTTCAGCCGTGGGATGATCGTCAGCGGTGCAGTTCAGGCATTTAGCCAGAATGCGCGCCAAGGTGGTTTTGCCGACCCCGCGCGTGCCGGTGAACAAATAAGCATGATGCAAACGGCCCTGCGCCAGCGCATTGGATAACGCTCTGACTACATGTTCCTGACCAACCAGTTGCGAGAAATTACGAGGACGCCATTTGCGGGCTAAGACTTGGTGGCTCATGAGGAGGACTGTGTTGTTTTAGTAGTTATAACCGAGGCGTAACTGATGAAAATTGATGCCATCATTCGGTTGTTTAATTGAGCAATTTGACAGGTGCTGGAAGCGATAACCCAGCTCATAACGATCTTTTTCACCAAAATTCCAGCCAAATCCGACATGGTCGCCAAAATTGAAGCGACACCCCATCGAACGTCGCTCGTTGACCTTTGAGCTGGAGAGCCAATGCGCACCAATCGCCCCTTCAAGATAAAACAGGCTCACCCCGGAACGCGCACGAAAAACCGGCGTAAAACCGAGATCCCAGATCTTCTCTGCGCCCACTCTGTCACCTTGCCAGTGCCCCAAACCCACTTCCCAGAAGCCGCTCGCCACCCAGTTCTGGCTGAGGCTCCAATAGTTGTTCCAATCCCAACGGGCGGTAACGCGCGCCAACTGTGTGGAATCATCCCCCCTGCCCAGCTCAAAGCCGGCTCCCGTCACGGCGTGCGCCATGGGACTCACCATCAAACCGAGCGGCAGGAAAATCAAAACAGAGAGTGAAGCAACCATTGAAGCGAATCGCACAGCCTGAATCACGCTGAACTCCTCGGAGTGACAAACAAGCGGAATGACGAACAAACGGAGTAACGAACAAACGAACACATACAAAAAACATTGGGACAATACGTAGAAGGTGGCGAGCCCGACCCCCGGCACTGACATCGACCGCTGTGGCTGCTTCCTTCCGGATCTGACCAGGTTCACGGTTTATTCATGCGGGGAGGCCCGCCGCTGCGAATTCTAGCCTAATGCAGGGCGTTTCGTCTCACTTGGTCTGGGAATATTCGGCCTGGGATTATTCATCTTCAGCACGCATCACCAAACGCCGCGCACGAACCGATTCAGCCAGTTCACGCAGCACCAACTCGGTAGCCTCCCAACCAATGCAGGCATCGGTGACTGATACGCCATGCGCCAACGGCTTGCCCGGCACCAGATCCTGCCGACCGGGGTTGAGATGACTTTCAATCATCACCCCAAAAATACGCCGATCACCGCTGGCAATTTGGCCGGCCACATCGTGGCTCACTTCCACCTGACGTTCATATTTTTTGCTGGAATTAGCGTGCGAAAAATCAATCATCACTTGCTGGCGCAAGCCGGCAGCGGCCAAATCCTTGCATGCTGCACTCACGCTGGCGGCATCGTAATTGGGCGCTTTACCGCCGCGCAAAATGATGTGGCAATCTTCATTGCCCGCCGTTTTGAATACCGCCACATGGCCAGATTTAGTAACGGAAACAAAATGATGCCGCGCCGTAGCCGCCTTGATCGCGTCCACCGCCATCTTGATGCCGCCATCAGTGCCATTCTTGAAACCGACCGGGCAGGATAGCCCCGAAGCCAGTTGCCGATGCGACTGCGATTCGGTCGTGCGCGCACCAATTGCGCCCCAGGCAACCAGATCAGCAATGTATTGCGGCGTAATCAGATCAAGAAACTCCGTACCGCAGGGCACGCCCATCTCGTTGAGATCCAGCAACAATTTACGCGCCAGACGAATGCCTTCATTGATATCGAAGCTATCGTCCATGTGCGGGTCATTGATCAACCCTTTCCAGCCAACCGTGGTGCGCGGCTTTTCAAAATAGACGCGCATTACCGTAACCAAATCAGCTTCCAAATCCTTGGCCACGTTTTTCAGCTTGCCGGCATATTCCAATGCCGCCGCCGTATCGTGGATGGAACAAGGGCCAACCACCACCACTAGGCGATCATCTGCACCGCGGAGGACATCATGAATATGGTTACGCGATTGAAACGTCGTTCTCAGTGCAGATTCACTTGCCTTCAGTTCACGCATGATTTGCATGGGGGCCAGCAGTTCATCGCTCTGCTCAATGCGGGTGTCATCGGTACGGATATGTGCCATTTTTTTACTCCAGTGTGTGCCAGCCCCGAAACGAAAAAACCGCCAGCGGGCTGGCGGTTTTTCGGGGATTACTTAACGTGTATCAGTCAACGCTTGAATCAATGTATCCCGGCCGCCAGAGGCTGCTGCAGGGTAAATCGAAAAAAGTGCGGGTGCGTTTTGTTCATGGCGGCGGATGCTAACAGAGGTTGCTGCTATGCAACAAGACAGCCAGCCGATATATCAAGCGTAACGACGCAAATTAAGCGAAAACTGTGACAAAGCCGCAATTCCACTTGATTCCGCCCGCTGACACCAATCCTGCAATTGCTTCACCAATTGCTCGGTTGACGCGGTCGAACGGCCCCACATCGCACTCAGTTCTTGCCGCATCTGATAAATAGTCCGTAATTGTTCACTACGTGCGAGCAATGCCTGTAGCTTGATTTTTTCCGCGGCGAGCAAATCCTTCTGATCCAGATTCAGCCAACGACGAATTTCACGCCGATCCGGCAACGACTCAGACACCACGCTGCGCAATTTTTCCAATTCCTGCGCGGAGACTTTCTGCATACTGCGCGAATAGCGCGTCAGCACATCGTAGCGGTGGGTGATGATGGCTTGCAGCAAATCGGTATCGCAAAAATGCTTGATCTCGCCCCAGCGCACTTTCGGGGCCACTTTTTTAATGTTGGCCAGCCCCAGCGCAGCCAGCACGCGGATATACGCCCAACCAATATCAAATTCATACCAGCGATTCGACAGCTTGGCCGAGCTGCCGTAAGCATGATGATTGTTATGCAACTCCTCACCACCAATCAAAATACCCCAGGGAATAATATTGGTGCTGGCATCTTCGCAAGCAAAATTACGATACCCCCAAAAATGACCGACCCCGTTGATGACACCTGCAGCAAAGAACGGAATCCAGATCATTTGCACCGCCCAAATGGTCAGCCCGATTGGGCCGAACAAGGCTAATTGAATGACCAACAAGATGAAGATACCGGCGAAGGTGTGCGGCGTATAAATTTTGCGTTCCAACCAGTCATCTGGCGTGCCGTGACCGTAACGATCCAACGTGGCTTGCACCTTGGCTTCAGCGCGGTACAGCTCAGCGCCTTCCCATAAAACTTTTTTAATTCCGACCATTTGTGGGCTATGCGGATCTTCTGGCGTCTCGCATTTGGCATGATGTTTGCGGTGAATGGCCACCCACGCTTTGGTGACGGTCGCAGTGGTAAACCACAACCAAAAACGAAAAAAATGGCTGGCAATTGGATGCAAATCTAACGCGCGATGCGCCTGCGCACGATGCAGAAAAATAGTGACGCTCGCAATGGTGAGATGCGTCAGCGCTAACGTAACCAAAACATAGCCCCACCAGGGCAAATCAATAAAACCATTCAGATATTGCATTACCGTTCCGGCTGAAGATTAAAAAGGGAGAGCATTCTAACGCCACACTCTGCCGTCTGGATGACATGTTGCGGGAAAAGCAGAGCCCAACCGATAAACGGCAGCGTACGAACAGCAAGGGGCGGGCAATGTGTTGCAAGTGGTAAGTAACCCGGATACAGCGTAGCGGAATCCGGGGTTAGCCGACAAATTTGGGACCATTGTTTTAAGTGCATTGTCATTGTGTATCACAACAGGTAATTACACCAACGTCTCCACCTCAAACTTCACCACGCTGCGCTTCGCTTTGCTGAATTCAACC